>NZ_NGVM01000238.1:0-295 GCF_002238115.1 Streptococcus sp. KR
ATATCAGGAAGCAAAGATAAGCTCCAATCACTAGGCATCAGATCAAGGTAATCTGTGACGTGTGCAATGGACTCAGATAAATCCAGATTCTTAATACCATCAGTTAAACTTTTGGAATTTTTTTGTTTGAATACAGGAAATGTTTTTTCTATAATTTCACTAGCATTTCCTTGTGGATCAAAATCAATTAATAAGGTTTTTCTATGGGCTTTATTTAATAGATAAGAAAAGGTTACACAAGTTGTTGTTTTTCCAACTCCACCTTTAAAGTTTCCTATCGTGATCGATGTGGTCA
>NZ_NGVM01000023.1:0-28697 GCF_002238115.1 Streptococcus sp. KR
ATTCTCATTGTTATAATAGACAGATTTTTCCTGATATATACCTAGGACAATGAAATTTTTAGTGTTACTTTTCATAATTATCTTTCTCATTTATAAGTTTTATACAGTTCATTTATGATTTTTCCTCTTTGGAATATCTTATTATAAAAGAACATAAAATATATAGTCATACATAAAATTGAAACAACTCCCCACGGAAGATTGCCATATGTGATAAAGAGGTGTGAAAAAAATATTATAATTAGTGGTAATATAATAAGAGATAAATAGGTCAAAAAGATATTCTTTCGCTCTCTTAACACGAAGTCCCTCATTGCTTTTTCCTCTAATTGAAGTTTTTCAACTTGCCTCTCACGATGGTACGTAACATAACAAACAACAAAGGCTATTATAAAGGAAATCAGGATGCCAATCATTAGAAATTGATATCTTCCCAGAATGGTTGAATAGTATTTGGAATTGACTTTTCCGATTATGACATAAATTATCATGATCAAGCTACTGCCAGCAGTTTCCAAAAAAGAAGTCTTTTTTCTTACTATATATAAACTAGAATCTTCATTATCAAAATAAACTGGATTTTTATCAATTGTTCCTATCGGAACCATATTTTTTAAATATTTTTTCATGAATCCTTTTCCTTAGTGGAATATTTTTTGTCTAACATATGAACCACTTTAAATCTTTGTATTGGTTTCGTGTTTAATAACAATAGGGGGAATATAAAAAATAAAATGGCTAAAAATAAAAATATAGCACTCGATAGCCATAAATAAATTATTGAAAAAATCACTGGAAGAAGAAATGCCAATAATATAATTAGATGGCTCTTAACTATATTTTTCTTCTCGTTTTTAAGAAAAGTTATCATATCAACGTTTGAAAGCACAAAAGGACTAATAATTAATTCTTCATTCAAAGCTGGTCTGTAGAGGAGTTTTGAGACAATGATCATTAGAAAAAAACCAAAAATCAAGGGCCAAAAACCACTGAATACCTGAGCCTTTGTTACTTCTCTTACAAGAACATAAAGAATAAGTGCTGCTCCTGTCGAAAAAGCGACAGGAGACGCTTTAAACTTTGTTTTAGAATGACCTAAGAACATCTTGTCTGTTTTCTTATCAAAAAAAACTGTTTCCCCTTCAAAATTACCAATTCCTACAAATTCAACGTCCTTTAACTTTATAATTTGATTTTTGTCCACGAGAATCTCCTATCACTGAAATACAGTTCCAATACCACTGAAAAAGTCAGATACTGCATTACCAACACCATCTATGATTTCCTTACCTGTTTTTACTACATTATTTGTTATTTTTGTGACTTCCTTTCCAACAGTATTATCATAAATCATATCAAATACAGCATTGCCTGCAATTGATAAACCCACTCCTACTATAAACCCTGTAGCAGCTCCAACAATACCACCTACAGCAGTTCCTGCAATAGGTATAACACTACCAATAGTAGCTCCAATTGCTGCTCCTGTATTCATACCAATGGTCATAGCTCCAGTCGATATTGCTGCATGAGCCCCACTCTTAATAACAGCATTCGGAACATTCTCACCAGCTGAAACTTGTGTAGTGAAATCAATTGCAGGACCGATAAATGACATCGCCCTACCTATTTCAGGACCAGACTTGGCAAAAGTTTCAATGCCTTCACTCAAACTTCTAATGACTCCTGAAGAGGAATTACTAATACCATCAAGTACATTGGGCGAAATTAACCCATTAGTACCTAGGTTAATAAAGTTTCCGAGTGAATCACTTAGTTGATATAAGGTACTAAGTACTCCTCCTAAAACAGTTGGAGTTTTTTCCAATAATTTAACCCAGCCCTTATCTCCAAACACATCAATACCATTCATGATTGACTCACTGGCGAAATTATTTTTTAAATCATTTGAAATTACATCAGAATAGTTTTGATTGTTTAAGTCCACCTTCCCACTATACTTAGACTCAGCAAGCTGTTTTGCGAGAGCATTTTGGTACTTCACAGCTTTGGAATTACTATGGATAGCTGTGTGAATCTCTGAAACCGAGTTTTTAAACCAAGTTCGATTATAATAATTTCTCGATGCGGTGTTCCCATATGGAAGAGGAGCATAACCTGATAGGGTAGCAATTTCACTATTTTGCATATCTACCTAATCTTCATTATAACATTTTCTCACCATATAGAAAATCCTAGAATGAAATTCTAGGATTTGTATGTCATTTTTTAAAATCATCTACACTAAAGTGGTCATAGGTGATTTTTGAGACTTCTTCATCATAACGATTCAAAAAGTCTTGAAAACGACGATCGATGTAACCAAAGAATAGAACTTCATCTATATCCTCTTTGTTAAAAAAGATAATGTTTTGATTAATAAGCCCTAGTGGAAGAGTGACAGCTCCAAAGTCAAAATAACCTTGCTTGCCGTCCTTTTCAGTTTATCAAAACACTTCCGACTACTCCTTCATTATTCATTTTTTTAGTAACGAAAGTTTTCACAAGCTGTTAATAAAACTCAGACCTATTTATCGCTAGAAATGAACTCTTCTAATCTTGTGATAAACTCTTTCTCAAACTCTGTTACGTGAGCTTTAAATAATACCTGCTCAATTTTCTCGGCATCAAACAAATACATTGACTGGGAATCTTCAAAGCCTTGAGGGTTTAGGACCCCAGAATAATCAAAAACTTTCCCTTCACTATTCTGTTGATAGCGCCCGACAATCATAATAGGTTGAGTCCCATTCTTTAATAAAACAGTTGTTCCGAGTGGCAACCAATTTTTATTCATCTCTATTTCTCCAATTCTTTATGATAGTATAAATATAATGTATTAGTAATCCTACTAAAAATGCGAATAAAGGGCGTAATGATACCAAGCTTACACCCACAACAAGGAAGGCTGATAAAAAATAGATGATAAACGCCTCTAACTTAGAAGGTCTTCTCTTCTCTGGAAGCATATCTAAATGTTCCTTCGTTATAGCTGAGCGTTTATCGAATCGATAAAAGAAACGATATCTTGCAGATAAAGAATCAATATCTAAAAAGTCATACCCCCTAATATAATCAATTACGTAAAACATCAGTAAATTGTCAATTTCGTCAATATTTTCAGTATAGAGAGAAAAGTTTCTCTTTCCAGCAATTGCAATGTTACTTGCAGCATAAACGGCAATCGGAATGCCATCTTTTGTAACAGGTAAAATATCTCCTTTACTACCTGAACCTACACACGTCATTTCATAGTTATTTAAATTGAATTGAAAAACTCCATGCCAATATGCTTGTTCCCATAAATGTTCAAATCTTTTTTCTTCATAATAAATCAAATCCTTATTTAACCCTCTTGCGACTATTCTTTTCCTCTTAGAAATGAATTCTGATTTTTTCAAGACAAGAATTTCTACATCTTTTGCATAGAGACGGTAACCTTCCTCTTCTTGAACGATTTCAATTCTTTCAGTCCAATGTTCATCATCAGGTAATTTTGACTGAAGGATAAATCCTTCTGAGTTTCCACGCAATTGTAATTGTATTTCCATGTTTTACCACCCTATTGATAAGCCCAATCCAAATGGTCCTAGTTTCATTTTTGCCTCTGCTTTTTCAGTTGTTACTCCCACTTTTGCCCTAGCAGAAACACCCACTCCAGCAGAAGCACTTACATCAATCGTAAGACCAAATATTTTAAATCCAGCTTTGGCTTCTCCTTCTACAATATAAGCATCAGCTCCCGCCTCTAATTGGTATCCTCTCTCCAGTTCACCTTTCTTATTAGTAAAAAAACCAATTTGGGCGCTTGCATCTGCCGAAGCTGTAAATGAAGATCCAGAAAGTTTTCCATGGATATCGTTTCTATCATCTCCCCAGCGAGCATGCCCTTCCGCCTCAGCGCCGGTAATTTTAGCTTTAGCTTTAACTCCAGCGCCATATTTTTGAGAAAGTTTTTTATTTTCTGAGTCACCTTTTTTACTTTCTTTGGCAGACAGTGGTGACTTGATTACACCAGCAGAAACATCTGCCTTAAGTACCGAAACTTCACCGCCTAAATTCTTATCACCTGCAGTAGTTTTCCCAGCATAAGCTTCAAATCCCATATCTAAATCAGAAAAATCATCATCAACCACAACTCCAGGTGGAAGGGTCTTAACTTTTTCTCCGCTATACTTAGACTCAGCTAATCGTTTGGCTAAATCATTCTGTAACTCTACTTTCTTTCCTCCACTATGCACAGCCTTAGTATATTCTGCAACATCGTTTTTAAAACCTGTACTACGATAATAACTTATTGCCGCATATTCGGTATATGGAGTGCTTGAACGAAGGGCGAGAAACTTTAATTGCTTATTTTGAACATTTATCAAATCTGTAAAGCTACTATCTCCAACAAGTTGATTAAAAGCCTCCATGTTCTTTATGGTATCATCTAAACTCTTGACTGCTTGATTATAACTTGTATTCACACTATCCAAGCTTGGATTCGTCAACGTTAGGATATCACTTATCCCTGCATAGATATTTTTCGTCTTACTGGAACTGCTCTTTAATCCCTCGATCGGATCTTTCATCCGTTGCTTGATGCGTTCTAGGTATTCTGTCTTAATAATCGCACTGTTGTCAGTCTCTGACACCATGTCTTGAAAGAGCTTCACAAGTTCATCATAGCGACTGACAATGCTATCTAGGGCATTGACATAGTTATCAACCAGTGGTATCTGATAGTTGGTCACTTTCTGGTTAATGGCATCCTTCACTGCCCCTTTGAGGCTATCAGTTGAAACGACCTCTGATAGACGACTTCTCGAAACAGACAGCTGTTCCTTGATACTATTTACCGAAATAACTAACAACTCTTTTTGAACTCGAACTTCGGATACATCAATCTTCATTTACTTCCTCCTCTGCATAAACACTGGAAATCAGTCCTGCGTCTAGATAGTCCTTACGCAGAGCTTCTTGGCAGTAGTGTTCATCCACCGTATCCGAATACCCTTCTGATACCACTCTCTTAATAAAGAGATTACTTAAAAACAAGGGTGAAGTGTCAAAGCGTAATCCAAATGGATAGCCATGACCGATGTAGTCCATATAATGACCATTATCCAAATCAACTCGGCGACCTGAAATGACTACAAAAAAGTCCATCTGTTCGCTTTCAAATGACTCAACCAAGTCCTTAGGAAGAAGCTCACGATCAAGTTCGACAACACTACCCAAAGGATAGATACGACTTAAGCAGAGATCCACATAGGAAGCATACTGGATAAAAAGCGAACGAGGTAAGGTGACTTCTTCTTGAAGACGCCGAATCCGCACGAGCTCTTTTTCATAGAAAAATTCCAACGGCGCCCCTATCATTGGATGATAATGATAACTTGGTTCGTCATTCATAAAAGCTATATAACACGCCCGAAAAACATCCGGATGTCCTGATAAGGTCATCGCTACCGCTGTCAATACTTCCTGCTCCTTTTCAGATAGGTTACATCTAGACAAAGCTCGGTCGAATAAAATCATTTGTTCTTCCTTCATGGTCGAAGACCTCCTGATGCAATAACTCCTGCTCCATGCGCGTCATCATCTAGCTTATTCTGACCTGCTTGTTCCATTTTTAGCGCGTCTGATCTGGTGAATTTTTTTAAAGTAACAATAGACTTGTTAAAGTGCTCCAAAACGTCATTAAAAGTGGTAAAAGGGGTAAGATCTGTGTGACTAAACCCCATATCACTTAGTTTACCGATTCCTGTAGTTGAAGTAGAAACACCTCTTGTAATAGTGTTCCAACTGGATTGATTTACACCTGTATCTACCATTTTCTCCCTAATCCTCCATATATTCATAGATACGAGCCTGATGATAATAAGATGCTATTGCAGACTGTAGTTCACTTGATTGAGTTTCCAGACTTCGTATCTTGTCCTCTATAGTCGTTTTATTATTGTTGTGGCCATCTCGAAAATTAGTTATATCGGTTCCTAAATTATAAAAATGACCTTCAAAATCTTGCTGACGACTCCCCTTAAAACTAGAGGAATCTAAAGGAAGAATCTGACCTAAAGATCTTGCACGATTATCGATAGACTGTATCTCACTTGCTAAAGCACTGCTAGCTTTTCTTAATCTAGATATTTTCCCATCAACTAAACTTTTTTCTATTCGAGCTTCAGCAGCTTGTCGACGAAATCTAGCCGCAATTTGTTTATAATACGACCCCATTTCCCTTCTCCTTTTTATAATATATAATTCATTTTAACATATTTTGCGTAGAATCAACACCCCGTATAGATATTCTTAAGATTAAACTTACACCCTTTGAATCATTCCCCAAAAGTGAAAACTCCTATAGCTAACTTTTGGGGAATGGCTCTTAGCAAGTTCAAGTGTGAAGGGTTGCTGAGATTATCTTGGTAATTTTATTCTGCAAACTTCTCTTCCAACAAAGAAGTGAGTTTCATCGACTTCTAAAAGAGTTTCTTTGTAATCTGATTTACCTTTAATCATTCCTTGATCCATAAATCTAGTACCAAATATACCTGCAGGCATATTTGCACGCAATCGCTTACTAAACTCATCAAATTTACTTTCAATATTTTTCTGATAGCCATGGAAAATAAAGTAAACTCCAGCTTTAGAGGCATTTTTGATAATCGTTTCTAACACATTTGCAGAAAGTAACATTTTTTCATTTACGGTATGAATGTCTGGCATGTAAACAAACATCATTTGATTATCACCACCTTGTAGTCTTCGTTCAATTTCACTGACAAGATCTGTTAATGCCGTACTAAAGTTATTTAACAAGATGATTGAATCAAAACTATCTGGATTTGCAAGACGTCCGTCAATATCAAAAAGAATACGTTGAGCTTGCCCATTCAAATTTTCAAATGCCATTAATAAAACTGATTCCAGTAGTTCTGTTTGCTGTGGTGTGTCATCCATAATGACAAAATAGCCATGTTCTTTAGGATTAAAGCTTACTACCTTAGTCGTTTCTTTATCAAATCCTATTGGGATTTGACCTTGTTGCATCATCTCTTGAACTGTAGCTGATTGTTTAAACTCATCAAGCGTCACTTCATTTGGCAACATTGGAATTGGTTCTGGGCAAACTCCTGTCCAGCTTCTTGCAATCAGCTTAACTTCTTCCTCCAAGTTATATAGACGCTCAATATCGCCTTCTCCACTTATAGGGAGATAAACCTGAATGGCATACGGAATATCTTCTTTCAACTGGGCACGGCCAAAAATTTCTTGCTGAATTAAAGCATCACGTCCTATAATTTCCTTAGAAGCTCCTTCATCAACTAGGTAAAAGGCCAAGCGCGAGGTAATATTGCTTGACATACTGATTTTAAGGCTATTTGAGCGGAGTGCTGTCAAAATCACATAGCATCCAAGACTCGCTCCCTCACGTAGGAGGCGGTTAATCATACTTTCAATAGCTTCTTCTAGCGCTGTGTCTTTTATAGTATCAAACCCGTCAAAAATAGTAAGAATAGCAGGGAGTTTCTCACCTGATTTTTGTTCGTATTGAGAAAGACTTGCTACATTATAGATGGCAAACTTCTCCTTACGAATCTTCAACTCTTGGTCAATACGTTTTAAAAACTTAACCAGTTTTTCTTCTTCATCAAACCTTGTTAAATCAACTACATGAGGTAAATCTTTTAGTGGCAAGAGTCCATTGGTTCCGAAGTCAAATAGATTGATTTGTACTTGCTCTGGAGTATTCAAGCGAGCGAGATTTAGCACTAGAGTTTGAAGAGCTAGGGATTTCCCAAAACCAGGCGAACCATAGAAAACTGTATGCCCCATTTTTTCCAAATCAAAATGATAATCCTTCTGACGTTGTTCTGTCGGAATATCCATTCGAGCAAAGGGAACGGCCAATACTTTTTCATCGGTCCAGTGAATATCTGTTTGAGGGGATATGATGGCTGTCTCTAAAGGTTCTAACCACGGTTTATCTGGCAGATTGAAAGGAACAGTCTTACTCACTCTTGCTATATAGTTTACAACCGCTGAGAGTTCCGTGATTTCTTCCGTCTGATCAGCAATATAATTTTCATCCTTAGATAGGTCATCAGACAACAATTCATATTGTCCTAGGTCATTTATCAACCAAATTCTTTCATCAACAACTTCTTGAACTCCCTCTGTTTGTGGGGCATACTGTGCACCACTCCATGCAGACTGGAACAATTCATAGATTTCGTTATTTCCTACTTGTAGGTAAGCACGTCCTGGTTCAGTAATGCTCGCCGCATCTGGTGTTTTGATTATTTCATTTGAATCAGACTCATCTGACACTTTCAAAGCTAGTTTGAAACGAGAGTTTGACCATATTTGATCATTAACGACCCCTGATGGCTTTTGTGTAGCAAGAATTAGATGGACTCCAAGCGAACGTCCGATACGGGCTGTCGAAACCAGCTCTGTCATAAATTCTGGTTCATGTTCTTTTAATTCAGCAAACTCATCACTAATAAGGAACAGATGAGGTAATGGTTTTTCTGGATAACCTGATTTGTCAGTAGCTTTTTGGCCTTCCTTATATAATTTAGTATATCCATTGATATGATTAACACCAAATTGATTAAAGAGACGTTGTCGTTTTTGTAACTCTGCTTTGATAGAAGCTAGGGCACGCGCACTAGCAGCTCCATCTAAGTTAGTAATAGACCCAAGCATATGTGGTAAATCTTTGAAAAGATTCGCCATCCCTCCACCTTTGAAGTCAATCGTAAGAAATCCAACATCCTCTGGACTAAAGTTTACAGCCATGGATAATATATAAGACTGAAGAATCTCAGATTTACCTGAACCAGTAGTTCCTGCTACAAGACCATGTGGCCCATGTGCACGTTCATGTAAGTTGAGTTCCACCTGGTCATCCTTCCCACGCAATCCCAATGGCACAGCTAACGTTTTAAAAGTATCCGCTTTGGACCATCTAGTCGCAACCTGTAACTCTTCAACTTCTCTGACTTGGTAGAGTTCCAAAAAGGTAACGGATTTAGGAATCGTGTTCTTCTCTACTTCCATGTGTTTTAGATTTGCTAAAGTACGAATAGAATCTTCATAGCAATCCAACAGCGGGTGGGGAATAAAGGTTTGAGCACTATAGGCACCTTCATCATTAATGATTTGACCTAAATTTTGATTCTTATATTCAATTAGAGTTGTGATAGTTTCTGGCAAAAGACGACGTGCCTCTTTCACCCAAATGACTGTTACACCCAACTCTGTCAAATCTTTGGCTAGATACTCATTCAAACTATGGCCAAGTAAATGGGAGTCATCCATAATCGTTAAGACATAATGGGGTTTAAAGCGCGCATCTTTTTCCCCCATTTCACGTTTGATTTGAGAACGTTTTTGAATGATACGGTAAAGCGAATTTAGAACGGCATCACGACTTCTGGCATCATGGACAAAACCACGAATATTTCGTTCCTGCATATTGAAATGAGGAAGAAATCGCCACTCAGACCAATCTTTCTCATATCTCTGTTCTTGAACAAGATTGATAAAATTAACATCTAAGTAGCTGTGAAACATTGCCATCTGTAAAAGCATGTTATATACAGCTGTCCTAGTTACTTCACTATTTCCAACAAGACCAACTGTCGCTTCAAAAATATTAACAGTAATTGGAACCTTCTTTTGCAAACTGTAGTCTTGCAAGACTGTGCGAGCAAACTGCGATATTTCATCTTTACTTTGCTCATCAAAATTTGTTTGCAGCTCTAGCTGGCTTAACCTATCTCCTAAACCCAAAGACACCTGTAAGAAATCTTCATTATAGTCCATTCTCTCATAAATTCTTGAATCATACTTTGCAATCAGTTCAGTAATGGTTGAGATTGACGGTTGATTATAATGTAAAATACTAGTTTCTTCTTTGTAGTATTTTTCTAAGTCAGATACTTGGTTTAATAAATATGCCTCATAATCTTGAATTCGATTTTTTTCTTGTTCCTTGGTATCCTTTTTCTCTTCAAAATACTGACTCATAGTTGTCGCTGCTGTCAGGAGACTAAAGCCCCCCATCCCTAGCATCATTACAGGATTACCTTTTGTCCAAATTGAACTCAATGCAGTTAAAGTAAACATTCCTAAAGCTGGAACAATTGCTCTGATGAGCGAGTTTTTTGGGAGTCTAATCGGTTGAGGAGGTTGATTGATAATGATTTTCCCGCTATGGATAATAGGGTTAACTCTGGGACTCCTTCTATATTCTGGAAAATCCATCGGATACTCATTATTTTTTTCTTGTATCAGAATTTGATTCCTATTTAATTGCGGTTCTTCGAAGAGACATCCAATCTTCCACTGATTCTTTCTTTTTTCTATAAAATAATTAGAAACCTTCATTCGGTTCCCTAATTCAAACGGATAAAGTCCTCCCTCTTTGACTAGACGGTCATTTAAATAAATCGGAGATTCCCCAAGTGTCACCTGTACTTGATTATTTGAAAAAATAAGTTGGTTCGAAATTTTCCAACTAATATCAGCTGATTCTTTCTTGCTACAAATAAATCGCTGTGGTGGGAAAATATAACTGATAAAAATATCTTCCTCAGGAACCAACAAGGTTACAATTTCTTTATCAAAAGTAGATTTTCCTCTTTCTAAAGTCTTACCATTTCGATAGACTATTCTACCTTCTACTGTATACTCGTTAGTACCGACCTTCACCTTTTGTCCTTCAAACAAATCTATTTTCTCTAGATTATCTTGTTCAATCAACAAGGTATAAAGAGGTTTATGAAGCTCTCCTAATTGGTCTCCCAGCTGATGATCATATTCTAGCTTTTTTGCCTTCATTTATCGTTCACCCTTTTCTTTTGTTCGGTTGTCTTTAGGAGTTGTTGTTTCAGTAGATGCTTTTGTATCACTACTATTTGTAGTAGCTTCTCCAATCTCAGCAGAAAGTTCCTTTATTTTCTTTTCATATTCTTCAAGTTTCTTTTGTTTTTCAGAACCATTCATATTGATGTCTGCCTTAACTGACTCGTATAGGTTTGTATAAGCATGTAAAATCAATTGCGTGTCCCCGATATTTTGTGCCACATCTAGAGCTTTTTCAAATTTTCCACGTCCAAGATAAATCCAATAAGAAAAAATTGTATCATCTGTTGATTCTGTAATCGTATTTAAAATAACTTCCTTTTGCTTATCACTCAAACTATCTAAACGGACATAACTTGCTGCTAAGATATACTTGGCCTCCTTGGGCAATGATTCTGTACCATAATTTTTTAATGATTCAACTGTTTCAGAGTAATCTTTTCGCATGAAATTTGATTGTGCCATAATGACTGATGATTTTAGTGGCCCATCTTTAAACATAGATTTGTAAGTTGCAAAGCTTAAGACAAGTGTGGTTGTAGCAAGTAAAGCTCCCCCTATTAACAAAGTCTTCCATTTTTTCTTGTTAACCAACAAATTTGCTTTTGAACTCTCTTCTGATAGTTTGGCATACTTTTCTGCAATATAATTATTGACATCAGCTACACTCTCTAAGGGAATAATATCTTGTGCCACCTTTTCCTTTATTGCATCAATCCCATGGATGGCTAGTTCAAAATCTATCTTAGGTAGTAAAATAGAAATCATTAAAGCTTTATAAGATTCTAGATAAAATTCAGAACTATACTGTTGAGGTGCAAGTAATTTTTCAATTCCATAGTGTAACATTTGTACATTACTTCCAAAAATAATGATATTTTCAGGATGAATGTACGGAATTTTATAATCATTTTCAGAACGAACTAATACAGACATACTTTGTGCCAAACTAAAACGTTCAAGTTCCGTAGTTCTTTCTAAAATTTCTTCTTTAACAGTTTTAAAATACTCAGGAATCTTATACTGCAAAGAAAGAACTCCGTCTTTCTGTACTATTTCTACTGGACAATATTCTTGAATCAATTCAAGTTGTTCTCTACGATAACCTGATGAAGAAATTTGAACTGATATTTGATTGTCTTCTCTCACAAATTCTAGTCGATCTGCTTCAAACATTTTTTCCTCCTATGATACATCCTCAATCTCTATATAATCTCCATCGCTAACTGGATAAACAGCCAAGATATCCATTGGTTCGATATGGATTTGTTTGTTTCTAAGCTTGAAACAAAACGAACTATTTAGAGGTAAATTCAACTGTTCTCTAACTTTGGTATCTTTTAGTAATTCTTCTAATCTTAACCAAGTTAGAGATTTTGAAACTAGAATATCTATTTGTTTTGCTCTATAGTCTAGAGTTAACTTTATTTTTTCGTAATCCATGCCATTTCCTTCCTAAATAGACTCCCAACAAAACCATAAACAGTAAGAAAAAACTGGTAAATACATTTCCCATCCAATCCTTAAAAATTGAATAATTCCTTTGTTTAAAAGAGGATTTCTCCTCTATAGTGTATTGATTAAACAATGATGTTTGGACAACAGTAGTTTCTAAACGATAAATAGAGTGATTTTCACCATCAGTAAATATAGTCTGCTCTGCTCCCTGTATAAGTTCTTTGGTTGTTTGAGTTTTCTGGTCCACAACCTTTTGGGTACGATTTAAAAATAAATTTGGAGCATATTTGGATTCTATCCTATTTTTGACCGTTTCCTGTGTACTATTTGTAATGATATCTGTATCAAGTTTTAAGCTACCATCGTCTGCATAGACTAACACAGGAAATACTATACAAAGAATTAATAGGTACTTTTTAATGTTCTTCATCATAAAATAAAAATAAGCGTCAAGTTCCCCTGACGCTCCTCAAAATTAACTACAAACCAAAGCTTTGTGCATCTTGTTGGTCACGTTCAGCTACTGTTTGAGCATAGTTGTTCAATTGTTGGTTGATGCTCACTAGAAGCTCCTCAAATTTTTGAACATGTGTATACAACTGGTTGTATTGCTCAAGGTAAGCATTAAATGCTTGACCTTTCCATTGTGATGCCATTTCGCCATTTGTTCGATTAACAGTTTGTACTGCCTGTTCAATTTGTTCTTTAGCACTAAGATAAATTGCCGCCTGAGATTGTAACTGTTCTGGGGTTAAACTAATTACTGACATTAGTATTCTCCTTTAATTTTTATTTTTATTATTTTATCATATATTTTATTATTTGTCTATCATTTTATTACACTATATTCCATTATTACCCCAGAAAATTTAAAACTTAATAGTTCAAATCGCCCCCTTGTTTCAGATTCACATTAGTGATATAATAAACTATAAATGAAAGGGTTTATGTATGAAAAAAATAATCATAGGTGGTAGCATTTTTGTAACATTATTGGTCGGTTCTGGTGCTGCTTTTGTTTACTTAAAAAATCAAGAAGTTTCAATAACTAATAAAGTAAATGACCGTAAATTAAATATTGCTTTAGTAAATGAAGACACTGGTGGATCTTTAAATGGGAACACGTATAATTTAGGGAATGATTTTACAACATTATTATCCAAAGATAGCTCAAACCAATGGACAGTTATGACTCGCAATGTCGCTGAAAATCGATTTGAGAATGGTTCTGTTGACGTCATTGTATACATAGAACAACAATTTTCAGAGAAAATAGCTCAGCTGGAAAGCTTTAACCCAGACCGAGCAAAGATAGCATATAAAACAAAATCGAATCTAGATCCTGTCAAATCTAAAAATGTAGAGTTACGTGTCGGAGAACATCTGAATACAATCAATCAAAACGTTATCAAAATGTACTTTTCGAGTGTCATTAACAACTTAGACGATGCGAAAAGAAATGTTGAAAACATTGTCAATGAGCAATCAGGAACACACTCTAAAATTTCTCAGTATATCTATACACCATCCAATCAAGCTAGCCAATCTATTACTAGTACTATGGATTTAGTTTCTGGTTTAGAAAAAAACAACTCTTCCTTCGAAGAACTTCAAAAAAATTTCTCCGAATCAGTTATAAAACTTTTAAATAGTACGGGTAATGACTTATAAACAAAACTTCAAGAGGTTAAAGGTAATTTTGATAGAGAAATAGAAAATTCAAAACAAAATGTCTCTACAACAAATACGATTTTAAAAGATCAATATGAAGAAACTGCTAAATTTGTAGAAAAGATAAATGATTCTGCATCAAAATCATTATCTCAATTTGGAAATAATAATGATACTCAAAAATCAGAAATTAGTAAATTTGAAGATTTGATTTCTAATTACCATAAAATTATTTCTGATTATCGAGATAAAACAAATGGTAAAAAGACCGAATTAGAGAAGCTCCAAACTGAATTAGAAAAAGAGAAGAAAAAAGTAGAGTTATTTTACTTTGGAAAAGAAGGAGTGGATACTAAATCGGATTTAACTTCTGAATCCAAAGCAACGCTTGCAGCACAAATAAACAATAGCCTACAAGTAAAAAATTCTTTACCTGACACTTATCAAGATATGATTCGTTCAACACTATCAGAAACTAGTATCCAAATGTCTGACTACAAAGAATTATTTGCTAAGTTACAGAAATTAAAAGTCTTAACCCCTGATCAAGTTAATGAATATACTTCAAAACTAACTTTAATTGAGAACTATTCTCAATTTGATAAAAAATTTACACCTATAACCGGCTTGCCTAGTTTTGAATTTTTAACAACAGAAAATGATAAATTAGACAAAATTACCGAAGAAATCCCTATCACAGTTAAACTTCCTCAAGCAGGGCAAGAAACTGCTACAACAGAGATTTCTTCCCCTATTTCAACTACCCCAAGTGATGCTTCCTCTTTAAATGTAGAATCAAAACCTGAAATCTCTAATGCATCAACTGAAACAAAAACATCAGCCGAAACAAAAACATCAGCCGAAACAAAAACATCAGCCGAAACAAAAGCATCAGCCGAAACAAAAACATCAACTGAAACAAAATACATATCACCTAAGGCTAAAATTTCAGTTACCGGAGATGCTAAATTAGTAAATGGTGAACAGGTTATTGCTGATGATAAGACCTATAACTTGACCATTTCCTATACTTTTGAGCCACATTATGGAAAAAATGATATATCTTTTGAGATACACATCGGAGACACAATAATCCCTATAAAACAGACCATCTATCGTAGTGATAAAGAGGAATCAGATGTACTTGTTAAAAAGGATTTAACACATATTTTTGATAAATTAAGTAAAATTAATCAAGCTGCAGGAATGATTAAAGCAATCTATGGAAATCCAAACAGTAGCTCTATAAACTTTTCTGCTTTATCACCTGATTCAGTTTATAATATGTATGGTAATATCAATCGTGAAGATATTGAATCGCAACTTTCAAATAAACAAATCACACAATTTAAACAATCTGGTCTTGAATTACTCGACGAAATTCAAGGGACTTCAAATTCGTTAAGAAAAATAACAAGTGAAATACCAAAATTGAATGAAGCAGATTTACCAAATGATTATTTCAAAGTGGAAATCACAGATTTAACAAATTGGTATAATGCATCAATTAAATCTTTATCAGAAGAATATAAGGTATGGAAAGGAACAAAAGAAAAACAACTTGAAACTACAAATTCAACTTCTGAATCAAACAACAATCAATTAAAGGTTAAAATTTATACACCTGAGCAACTGTATAAATCTATTGAATCACTAGTTACTATCACTTCTGATAGTTCAAAAATAACTAACAAGAATCATGAAGCTGTTGGAACAATGAAGGATCAATTCACTCAATTTAATAGCCAAGTTAAAACGATTAAAGATAATATCGACCGCACTGTTTCAACAACAAACGAATTGATTACTACTGAAGCAAATGTTATTCAAGGAAATAGAAATTATGCAGATTCCTTCAAAACTGTTATGAAAAATATCCGTGATGGAGGAACCACTAACCAAAATGTTATGAGTTTCTTATCAAATCCTATAGAAACCAAAAAAGAAACTTATGCTACGCCTATTTCTGTAGAAAACAACAGATTATGGGTAATTGTTGCTGTTGTTGTTTCTGGAATTACATCAGCTGGAATTACCTACTGGTTAACAAAGGAGAAAAAATAATTTCTTTATAAAAATATAATCATGACCACCCGCATAGCGGGTGGTTTTTTGTCTCGCACCTAGAGGAGCGAGACGGACTAATCGTCACATAATAAAAAAAGAGAGAATCACACTGATTCTCTCTTTTAGTCTATCATGATATTAAATATTTCAGTTTTAAATTTTTTGAAATTTAGTACAATGAACTCTTCACTTTCTTGAATTTCTGTTGCAAGATTCCAACTAAATATACCCTGATGATAATAATGTTACTCAATCATTTTTTAGATTTTCTAAAAAAATCGGACATTAGACACATTCTATTACTTAACTCGTATTATACCTTGAATAAGTATCTTATATCATTATTTTAGAAATTTTTATTCCTTTATATTATCTACTAGACTATCTGTATACGTTACCATCGTCCGTTTTCGTGTCATACAATCGAAACACTAAATTATTTTTTTACAGTAGGTATAAAATTGCTAGGGTCAAGAGACTTGCTAATAGCCCCACTCCCCAAAAGAAGAAGTCGACCTTCCACTCGCTCCAAGGACTTCCCTTACCAGACAATCCTCCAAGCTCAAAATGATGATGCACAGGCGTCATACGAAAAATACGTTTACCACCTGTCAGTTTGAAATAACTGACTTGCATCATAACCGAAGTTGTTTCAAAGACATAAACAATTCCGATAATCAAGAGAGTCCATTCTTGGTGGAGGGCCATAGAGATAGCTGCCAGCATTCCACCTAAGGCCAAACTTCCCACATCCCCCATAAAGACTTTAGCAGGCTTATGGTTAAAGACGAAGAAACCAAGCAAACCACCAATCATGGCAAGAATCACTAGAAGGATATCCATCTGACCTTGCACATAGGCAATAACTCCATAGGCAGACAAGCTAATCACAACGGAAATACTAGCTAGACCGTCAATACCATCTGTCAAGTTGACTGCGTTTGAAAAACCGACTAGCCAGAAAAGAGCGAAGATAATATAGAAAATCCCTAAATGCACTTGGTAGCCAAAGACAGAGAGCATATCGCCCCCACGCTCATAAAAAAGGTAGAAAATGACGCCACCTAGCAGCTGAAGAGCCAATTTCTGTTTGGGATTAAGGCCCTCATTGATTTTACGGAAGACCTTGAGGAAGTCATCTAAAAAACCAACCAAACCATACAAGACCAAAATAAACAAAACCATACCAACATTATTGGTCAATTGTTTTGAAAAAAGAGCGACGAGGAAACTCACCACAACTGCAGCAATGAGGAAAACAAGTCCCCCCATTGTAGGAGTCCCAGCTTTTGCCTGGTGCTGTTTGACATCCTCATGCATCTGCTGGCCTGTAATTTGCGCCTTTCTATAAAATTGGATAAAGGCCGGAATTCCTACTAAAGTTAGTAAAAATGTCACAATTCCAGCACTGATGGAACTAATCATGTTAATCTCCTAAAGTTAATTTAATTTTTTTAATGTTTTTGATAGCTGTATTGGTCCGAACGTCTTGCTTTTGGACGACGGAACCTGAACCTTCAAATTCTAGCTCAATATCCAACCATTTAGCAAAGGCCTCAGCAGTCTCTTTTTTCCAGCCATACATATCTGGAATTTCTTCTACCTTATCCGATAAAAGGAGAACTTGTTGGTTTGGTGCAAGATTTTTTCCTTCTTCTACAGAAGTCTCTTTAATCTTTGTTCCAGTACCAACAACGATTGGTTGCACAATATTTCGACGTAAGGCTTCCGCCAAATCACCAGGTGAAATATCCTTGATGCTAGGCATTGCATACGAAGATTCTGTCGTCACTTGATCTAAATTCTTAGCTGGAGATTGAAGGTTCAGAGATTCTTTCATCGCTGAAGCCCGCTCCAAGATTGGATTGGAAAACTCTCCCAACTGGGCAGCTGAATAATGCTCAGGCTGTTGAACCGTTACATACAAGATAAAATCAGGATTTTCAGCAGGATTCATAGTCACAACTGAGAAAATATAATTGGTAGAACCAACCAAGTATCCTCCATTTTTCTCATCAGCGATTTGAGCCGTACCGGATTTAACTGCTACATTTTGTCCAGGAACTGTTATAATTGGCTTTCCTGTGTAGTGATTATACATAGTTCCATATAGAGGGTCCGTCCCAACTAATATCATGTTAGTACGAGTCAAGCTTGCTGCATCTTCAGATACAGGTTTTCCTACAATCTCTTTTTGAGACTTTCGTACAGACTGATTGTTAGTATCATAAATAGCACTTATAAATTTTGGCTCCAGCATAACTCCATCATTAGCAATAGCTGTAAAGGCACGAAGCATTTGTGTTTGTGTTACTGAAATCCCTTGACCAAATGAGCTTTGAGCAATATTGACAATATTATCAGCTGGAAGTTGACCAGCGTATTCATCTGTCAAGCCAAAGCGAGTTGGGACCCCAAATTTAAAGCGGTTTAGATAATCCAACCAAGTAGTATCTCCCATTTTTTGTTCAAGTAGACTCATTCCAACATTACTGGAGTGAGCGAAACCTTGTGAGAAAGTCATCATCCTACCAGTAGTCAAACCATCATTAACATCCCAATCTCGAATCGTCGCATCCGCTATTTTTAATTCACTGCTATTGAAGTATTCTCCACTTGGGAAGGTATTATTATCAATAGAAGAAGCTAACGTCATAACCTTCATGGTTGATCCTGGTTCATAGTTACTTTGATAAAGAATATCACGCCAAACAAAGTCCTCAGTGATTCCTTCTTTAGTATCTGCATTAAAGGTAGGTCGTTGGGTGGTAGCGAGGATTTCACCGGTCTTTGCACTGACCAAGGTCGCGGTCATGTACTTACCTTTTACTTTTTCTAGAAAGGCATCCATCTGAGTTTCCATGAAAGATTGTAGCGGACTAGACAATGTTGTATAAACATCCTTGCCATCCACAGTTTGTTGCGATACCAGTTCTGTACCTGGTACGATATTTCCTACACGGTCTTTTTCATAGGTAATAATACCGTCTGTCCCAGCTAGAATGGTATTTAAAGAACTCTCCAAACCAGAAGTCCCTAACAAACTCTTACTACCATCCTCATTTTCATGAAGTTGGGCTAAGCCAATAAAGCTAGAAGCAAATTGTCCATTTGGATAGCTTCTGTTAGGGCTAGTTGTAAAGTCAATCCCTTCCACACTAGCATCTTTCAAATCTTTTTTAATAGCCATCATATTGGCATATGTAATCCCATTTCCTTTTGCACCAAAGGAAACTTGGGTCAGATTTGGTTGAGCTAATTGCTCTTTCACATAAGCTTCATCCATGTCTAAATACTTATGGAAGACTTCAGCTACCTTATTAAACTGCGAATCCTCTACATAAAGAATTTTTCCAGTTGCTGACTTGTATTTTTTATCAATAACAGCATAGACGTTATAAGAGGTCGCATCTTCAGCGATAGGCACTCCATTTCGGTCATAGATAGTTCCGCGTTTGGCAGGTACTGTTCGGGTTGTTTGGTGAACCTTTTTAGCTTCTTTTACCAAGTCAGTACCAAATATATTACCTTTCGCGATAATATAAGCAAAATTGGCCAAAAAGATGCCAAAAAGGGCAACCGCCACAAAGCTGAGGTACTTACCAACTATCCTACGGTTTTTTGCTGGAGATTTACGATTTTTTATCGCAAATCGGGTTATTTTTTCTGTCCATTTCATATCTTACTCCGCTGTTCGGATATTTTCATTATTCAATTTCAAATCTTTTTTATCTGCAATCTCTTTCAAACGCTCTGAACGAATCAATTCATTCACTTCCTGCTTGGCATCGTCGAGCTCTGTTTTCTTCTCCTCTATCTGCGCATTGATTTTTGTCAAATCACTTTGCACTTGCAAAAGTCGTGTCTGCATAAAGATGATACTCACTGCTAAAACGAGAGCTGTAAATGCGATGGAAAGATAAAAAGCCTTCTCCACACGGGAGAATTTTTTTATACGATTCTGCAAGAATTGACTGGTTGTTTCTTTCTTATCTACCATTTTTTCCTCTTACTTGTGAATTTTTCTGGCCACGCGCAACTTGGCTGAGTGCGAGCGGTTATTGGCTTCTAATTCTTCTGCACTTGGCAAGATTGGCTTACGGGATACCAATTCCATCTTGGGCTTGAGATCATCTGGGATGAAAGGTAAACCTTTGAGAACTTCAACCGTTGAAGCCTCCTTGAACAATTGCTTGGTCAAGCGGTCTTCCAAGGAATGAAAGGTAATCACTGAGATTCTACCATCTAGAGCCAACATCTCCATAGCCTGCTGGATAGATTCATCTGCTGCTCCCAGTTCATCATTGACTTCAATCCGAACAGCTTGGAAAATCTGCTTGGCAGGATGACCCTTCTTCTTGAGCTCCTTGGCAGGCTTAGCAGACTTAATAATCTCTGCCAACTCAGTCGTTGTCTCGATTGGCTTGACTTCACGTGCTTGTTCAATCTTACGGGCAATCTGTTTAGAGAATTTGTCCTCGCCATATTTGAAGAAAATACGAACCAAGTCATGATAGTCATAGTGGTTCACCACTTCATAGGCTGTCAGACTAGCTTCCTGATTCATCCGCATGTCCAGTGGCGCATCCTTTTTATAAGAAAAACCACGCTCACGCTGGTCCAATTGAGGACTAGACACTCCCAAGTCATAACAAATTCCATCAATTTCCTGAACACCAGCTTCGCGCAAACGTGCCTGTAAATGACGGAAGTTATCCTTTATAAAAGTCACCATCCCCTTTTCAATGTAAGGTGCCAAACGTTTTTGCGCATTGTCAATGGCATTCTGGTCCTGGTCAAAGGCATAGAGATGGCCTTTTTCACTTAATTTACTTAATAAATATTCGCTATGGCCTGCTCCACCCAAGGTCGCATCAACGTAAACACCGTCAGGTTTCACATCAAGCATATCAATCGTTTCGTGGAGTAAGACCGTTACATGATGAAATTCTTTTGTCATATCCTATCTATTTTACCACAAATCCGACCAGCTTGCACTAGTCAGACAAATAGGGCAAAAACAAGTAAGATTTCTTTAAGAAATATGTCAAATATGCTTGACATCTATTTCATAGAAGAATATAATATAGTCAAATATATACGACATGAATCAGAAAGGAGACCAGATGAATCGTGTGAAAGAATTTCGCAAGGAACTGGGCATTTCCCAGCTCGAACTCGCCAAGGATATCGGTGTCTCGAGACAAACCATCAATATGATTGAGAACGACAAGTACAATCCAACTCTGGAACTCTGTCTCAATCTCGCCCGCAGCCTCCAAACTGACCTCAACAGTCTCTTTTGGGAGGATGATTTTTAAAAAAGGAGCCAACACATGAAAAAAGAAACCTTCACTGAAAAACTGATCAAGCGCACATACGGTATTTCTGATCCACTTGACGAATACAAACGACGCGAGGCAGACCGTATAGGTAACCAAGTCTTTATCGTCCTCTTTTATCTGATGATTTTCGGAAATCTTATTCCACTCCTTCTGGCCTATAAATACCCTCAAGAAGTGGCTCTAATCTATCCTCCTCTGATTTTAGTGATTGCCCTCATCGCTGCTAGCTATCTCACCTACCAAATGCAAAAAACAGGCATCACAGCTATTGATCCAGATATGCTGAGTGAGAAAGAAAGTAAGCAATTACATTACCCAGGTCTGAAAGCAGGTTTGTTCTTTGGTCTATGGATGTTTTTTATAACTCCTCTTCTCAGTATACTCATAGGTGACAGTCAGGACTATTTTCATTCTCTTCTCACTATAAGAAATGGAGTATCAAGCATTCTCGGTTCTATCTTCTTCGGAGCGAGCATACAGTTCCTCATCTCCCGTCGCATCGCAAAAACTAAGAAAGATCAAGATGAGGATTAGGAGGTGCCCTATGAAATCATTACTAACTTTACTTACCTATCATCTTTTGTTCAGTTCTCTGTTCATCTTCATCATCGTTTCAGGGAACTTGCCAATCTACGATATAGTCTTCCTTCCAGTCTTTGTTCCAGCCCTCAACAAAGGATTGACTTATCTAAAGATCGACTCCCAAAAAACGCGCATACTCAACTTAGCACTATTCTTTATGATTCTATCCTTACCACAACTGACGCTCATTTCAAGCAATTGGAAATATTATATACTGTTCACTATCGCTATCCTTTCTTCTATCACTTATCTTTATTATCTCTATCAATTCGTAAAAGAAAGTCAGTAAAGACGCTCATTTAGGAGGTTACTAGCATGAAAAAAGAAGACTTAACCACTCGCCTACTTCGAAATTTTTTTCATATCCAAGGGCCTTTTGATGAATGCCGTCAAGAGGTTATCTACAAGGCTTGCGCCCGTTCCATGATCCAAATCTTTTACTCTTCCTTCATTCTCTTCCTATTCTATATTTTGTTCGGAAGCTTTATAGAAATTGTTCGAAATGTTATGCCCTACATCTATTTTGGACTCATTTTGTTCATGAGTATAAAAGCTCAAAAAGCCGTCCAAGAGCTTCATCTTGAAAAGGATGACAAATCAGAAATCATCCTCAAAACCTACAGCAAAACCCAAATCAAATTTAGGAGTTGGATTGTGTTTATCGGTATTCAGATTGGCTTCTTTACCTTACTCATCTTTCATAAAGTCTTCGTTCAGCAGATGTCCCTTTCAGATTTTATGAAGCTCCTCATGCAATTCGATAAAAGTGGTCCTTTCCTGATGTATGGCCTGATTATCGGTAGCATTTTTGGAACCCTGACCTACGGATTTCTATCACTACAGGAGGAGAAAACTCCTAAAAATACCAAACAGAAGGAGAAAAGCAAGCAATGACTTCACTATACGATTTTTCAGTCTTGAACCAAGACCATCAAGAAACTCCACTAGAGACCTATCGTGGTAAGATTCTCTTGGTTGTCAACACTGCTACTGGATGTGGTTTAACGCCCCAGTACCAAGGTCTCCAAGAACTCTATGACCGCTATCAAGAACAAGGTTTTGAGATTTTAGACTTCCCTTGCAATCAGTTTATGGGACAAGCACCAGGTAGTGCAGAGGAAATCAACGCCTTCTGTAGCCTACATTATCAGACCAGCTTCCCACGTTTTGCCAAGATCAAGGTCAACGGTAAGGAAGCAGATACTCTCTATGTTTGGTTGAAAGAACAAAAATCTGGTCCACTAGGAAAACGAATCGAATGGAATTTCGCTAAGTTTCTCATCGGTCGAGATGGGCAGGTCTTTGAACGCTTCTCTTCAAAAACAGACCCAAAACAAATTGAAGAGGCGATACAAAAATTACTCTGACTTTTTTTTGAATACATTCTTTCATTCAGTTTAATTCTTGAAAGGATGTATTTTTTTCTTTAAAAAGTGAAAGAATTTCTTTAAATTAGGTTTACTTTCTCTATTGCATTTCTTGGAACAATTTAGTATATTTGTTATGTTAAGGTTTTTAGGTTATTTTAAAGATTAAGATAACAATTTTAATTTTTTTATTCTAAAATGAAAGCGCTTAAACAGAGGGGGTAATTAGTCTCAAACTATTGCACAAAATCTAACTATCGCTAAAGAAAATCGTTTCCAAGTCATACTTGGGCTCAGACAGTAGCTGACTGTCTTGATTCAAACTAGGAGTACATTATGAATCGATACCTTTTTGAAAAAGAGCAAACTTTTAGCATCAGAAAATTAACCGTTGGAGTTGCTTCGGTTATGGTCGGACTCGCTTTTTTTGCATCTGGTACAGCACTAGCTGACGAAGCAAAAATTGAAGCTATAAGCTCTCAACCAAATGTAGAAAAATTGGCCGAAGTTGAAAAAACCAAACCAGAAGTCAAAAATGAAAGTCCTGTAATTTCTACACCTCAAGAGTCAGAGAAAGCAGAGAAAGCAGAAAAAACTGTTAAACCAGTAGAAGAGAAGACTGTAGCAGAAACTAAAACTACTGACTTGCTTCCTGAAGAAATCCACGATCAAGCTTATCCTGATGCACCCGTGAAAAACATAGATACTTCAGCAATCGTAGACAAGAAGGATAGTCCTAAAGTTGAGACAGAAAGCATTCTAAAAAACAAGGAAGAACTTCCAAAAGAAGCTGAAAATGGTAATCGTGCAATTATCAACGGTGGTCTAGATTTGAAGCACGTCCCTTATGAAGGACAACCTGCTACTGCTGCTAGTATGATTTACACTATTTACAATGGTGGTTCCCAACGCTATATCGTGTCTGGTTCTGGTATTTTTGTGGCACCAAATGTCATCTTGACTGTTGCCCACAACTTTTTAGAATCAAACCGTGATACAAAAGAAGGACATATTCGAGGCGGAGATTCTGCTAAGTTCTACTATAACCTCGGTTCTAATTCTGCTGTTCGCAATTCTCAGCCTGTAACGGGTAATACTACTCTATTCAAAGAAGAAGATATTCATTTTTGGAACAAGAAAGAATTTGGAAAAGGATATCAAAATGACTTGGCTGCTGTTGTAGCACCTGTTCCTCTTCAAATCGCTAGTCCAAATAAAGCTGCTACCTTTGTTCCCTTGGCAGAAAATAAAACCTATCAACCTGGGGACCCTGTTAGCACGATTGGATATCCAACTGATTCAAGCTCACCTGAGCTCAAAAAACCAATTGTAGCTGGTCAACTTTACAAGGCTGATGGTGTCGTGAAATCTGTTGATAATTATGATGATAAAGGCTCAAAAGGCATCACCTATCATATGACTTCTGTTTCAGGCCTTTCAGGTGCTGGTATTATCAACGGTGATGGTAAAGTAGTCGGTGTTCACCAACACGGCACAATTGAAAACGGCATCCCTGACAAAGACCGCTTCGGTGGCGGAATCGTCCTCTCACCCGAGCAAGTAAAATGGGTAAAAGATATTATCGCTAAATATGGTGTCAAAGGTTGGTACCAAGGTGATAATGGGAAACGATATTACTTTACTCCTGAAGGAGAAATGTTCAGAAATAAAACTGCTGTTATTGGCGAAAATCAATATTCTTTCGATGAAAATGGTGTTGCGACACTCATTAAAGGAATCGATTACGGACGTGTAGTTGTTCAACACGTAGATGAAACTGGTAATCCAATCAAAACTGATGATACTTTTGTTGAAAAAACTGAAGTTGGAACAGCTTTTGATTATAACTTCAAAAAAGAAATCGCTAAGACTGACTTCTATACAAAAAATCAAGAGAAATACCAGATTGTCTCTATTGATGGCGTCGAAATCAACAAACAACTCAAAGATGAGTGGACCTACAACGTCGTCAGCAAAACAGCTCCAGGAACACGGGTCATCAAGGTGGTTTATAAAGTGAATAAAGGTTCATTTGCCATTCATTATCGTTTGAAAGGCTCAGAGCAAGAATTAGCAGATGTTGTTACTGATAATAATGACGGAAAAGAATACGATGTTTCATTTGTAAACACTTTTGAAGCAAAAGAAATCGCAGGCTACCGCGCAATCACTCCACGCTTAGAAGCCAGCATCCAGCACAAGGGTGTGAATGATGTTGTCTTTGAATACGAAAAAATCTCTGATAGCTCTAATCCGACTTCAACTGTTTTACCTGCTGCTCATCCAGAAGATAAGGAAACAGAAATTGGAAATCACGGTCCCCTTCCAAGCAAGGCTCAACTTGATTATCACAAGGAAGAATTAGCCGCCTTCATCCACTATGGTATGAATACTTATACTAATTCTGAGTGGGGACATGGAAATGAAGATCCTAAAAACTTCAATCCAACTAACTTAGATACAGATCAATGGATCCGTACTCTAAAGGAAACTGGCTTTAAACGAACTATTATGGTTGTCAAACACCACGATGGTTTCGTTATTTACCCATCTAAATATACAAATCATACCGTAGCTGCAAGTCCATGGAAAGATGGAAAGGGTGACCTTTTAGAAGAAATCTCTAAATCGGCTACTAAATACGATATGAACATGGGTGTTTACCTATCACCATGGGATGTTAATAGCCCTAAATATAAGGTAGCTACTCAAAAAGAATACAACGAATACTACCTCAATCAACTAAAAGAAATCCTTGGTAATCCAAAATACGGTAATAAGGGTAAATTTATCGAAGTTTGGATGGATGGAGCACGCGGTAGCGGTGCCCAAAAAGTAACCTACACTTTTGATGAGTGGTTCAAATACATCAAGGAAGCTGAAGGAGATATCGCTATCTTCTCTGCCGAACCAACAAGTATCCGTTGGATTGGAAATGAGCGTGGTATCGCCGGTGACCCTGTATGGCATAAGGTCAAGAAAGCAAACATCACCGAAAATGTTAAGAACGAATACCTTAACCACGGTGACCCTGACGGAGATATGTACTCTGTAGGAGAAGCAGATGTTTCCATCCGCTCTGGCTGGTTCTACCACGATAACCAGCAACCAAAATCCCTCAAAGAATTGATGGATATCTACTTCAAGTCTGTTGGTCGTGGAACGCCACTTCTTCTCAACATTCCACCAAACAAAGAAGGTAAATTCGCAGATGCTGACGTGGCTCGCTTGAAAGAATTCAAAGCGACTCTAGATCAAATGTATGCGACTGACTTTGCCAAAGGTGCAACTGTAACAGCAAGTTCGACTCGTCAGAACCATCTCTACAAGGAAAGCCACCTGACTGATGGTAAAGACGATACCAGCTGGGCACTTTCAAATGATGCTACAACTGGTAGTTTCACAGTTGATTTAGGACAAAAGAGACGCTTTGACGTTGTTGAACTAAAAGAAGATATTGCTAAAGGACAACGTATTTCTGGATTCAAAATTGAAGTCGAAATCAACGGACGCTGGGTTCCATATGGTGAAGGTTCAACCGTAGGCTATCGTCGTTTGATCCAAGGTCAACCTGTAGAAGCACAAAAAATCCGAGTTACGATTACTGGCTCACAAGCCACACCAATCCTAACCAACTTCTCAGTCTATAAAACTCCAAGCACTATCGAAAAGAATGATGGATATCCTCTTGGACTAGAATACCACTCAAATACAACAGCTGACAAAGAAGGTACAACTTGGTACAACGAGTCAGAAGGTATTCGCGGTACTTCTATGTGGACCAACAAGAAAGACGCCAAAGTCACCTATCGTTTCACAGGAACCAAGGCTTACGTCGTATCAACAGTAGATCCAAACCATGGTGAAATGTCTGTATACGTGGATGGTCAAAAAGTTGCAGATGTACAAACCAAGAACAGTAGCCGTAAACGTAGCCAAAAAGTTTACGAAACTGGTGATTTAGCACCTGGAGAACACACTATTACTCTCGTTAACAAAACAGGTGAACCTATTGCTACAGAAGGAATCTACACTCTAAACAATAACAGCAAGGGTATGTTTGAGCTTGAAGCAACTTCTTACGATGTCGAAAAAGGAAAACCTGTTACTGTTACAATTAAGCGTGTTGGTGGAAGCAAGGGAGCTGCTACTGTTCGCTTCATCACAGAACCTGGAACAGGTGTTCACGGTAAGGTTTACCAAGATACAACTCAAGATGTGACCTTTGCAGATGGCGAAACAGAGAAAACTGTTACCATTCCAACTATCGACTTCACCGAACAAGCTGACTCAATCTTTGATTTCAAAGCAAAACTCACTTCTGTTTCTGATGGCGCTCTACTCGGTTTTGCTACCGACGCAACTATTCGAGTAATGAAGGCTGATTTATTGAAGAAAGATCAGACAAATTACGACGACCAAGCTAGCCAATTAGATTACAGTCCTGGCTGGAGACACGAAACCAACTCTTCTGGCAAATACCAAAACACTGAATCATGGGTATCATTTGGACATCTGACAGAGGATCAGAAGAAAAAGACAACTGCAACTGCTTATTTCTATGGTACTGGTTTAGAAATCAAAGGATTTGTTGACCCAGGTCATGGTATCTACAAGGTCTTCTTAGATGGCAAAGAAGTTCCTTACCAAGACGGCATGGGAAATGCGTCGACTATTGAGGGCAAGAAATACTTTAGCGGTCACGCTGCTCAACGTCAAGGCAATCAAACTCTGGTTAGCCTAAAAGGTCTTGATGAAAACTTGCACGCAGTCACCCTTCAACTAGATCCTGATCGAAACGATTTGTCTCGAAACATCGGTATCCAGGTGGATCAATTCATCACTCGTGGTGAAGGAAGTGAACTCTACAGCAAAACACAAATCCTTCAATCTCTCTCTAAATGGAAAGACGACTTATCTAACTTTGATCCAAGTGGTTTGAAAAATACAGCAACTGCACGCCAAGCGTTCAAGTCTAATCTTGATAAACTCACTGCACAATTAAGTTCTGATACTGTAAATGTACAAGATGTGATGTCAACAGTCACTGCTTTGCAAGATATTCTTAGCAAAGACGAAAATTACCGAAAACCTGGAGACGAAACAAGTCCAGAACAACCAGTTGAACCAAAACAACCGGAACAGCCTGAAATCAATTACGATAAGGCTATGACTAGCTTGACTGAAGCTATCAAGAAAAAAGTGGCTGAGCTTGGTGCCAACAACGATGCTAAGAAGAGATTAGTTGAAATTACTGATAAAGCAATCGCAGCTATCCAAGAAGCCAAGACTCAAGAAGACGTCAACAAAGCCCTCAATAACGCTCTTGAACAAATCAAGC
>NZ_NGVM01000239.1:0-292 GCF_002238115.1 Streptococcus sp. KR
CTTAACGCTGGTTCAGCATTGCATCTAGCCCACCCGGAATTAACCATTCAGGAAGGAATCAACTTGGCTGCCAAAGCAATCGATGAAGGCAAGGCTCAAGTAGAACTCAACCGAATGATCACATTCTCCAACAAACGCAAGGACGTGGTTGCATGATTTTAGATGATTTGGTAGCCGCAACTAAGAAACGGCTACACAGACATGAAGCAAAAAAGCCGTTGGCCGAATTAAAGCAGGAAGTTCAACAGATGCTTGCTGATTCCAAGCCCAACTTTCTGGATGTGTTAAATCA
>NZ_NGVM01000240.1:0-292 GCF_002238115.1 Streptococcus sp. KR
AGGGTGCTTGAATTGAAGTTCCTGGTTTTGGAACTTTGATTTAAGTATCCTTAGAAGTTAGCGTCAGGCCCGTCGGAACACGTTTCAGCTAGGTAAAAGTGAACCAAAACAAAACCTAGCAGATCAGTTACCACCAAACCAAGTGTTTCACCTTGGTTTTTCGTCCCCCATCGAAGGATCAAGTTAAAAATAATCATTTGCACGGAATGAGGTCAGGACAAAACACATTTTGCCTCTGACCTTTTTCATTACATATATTTCGGAGGTAAAAACATGTTAAAGATCTATACCA
>NZ_NGVM01000241.1:0-290 GCF_002238115.1 Streptococcus sp. KR
GTAATTTAAAACACAAATGCTGGGAATTAAATGGAATGACAACTTGCGCACTAAATTTCTCAAGTTGATCAATAAATGCGGATGCTTCATCATGATATGCGCTGGTTTTCAATGGATCTTCCAGTGCCACCTGATCATTTTTTTCGCACGCTTTGGCAATATCCTGATCTGCGGACTTCAAATCAAATGGGCGCTTGTAGATAAAGTAGGCAAACATCAGTCGAACCAAATCGACAGCATCTTCTGAAACGCCTAATGGCTCAAATGGATCCAAATCATAGATTCGAAGT
>NZ_NGVM01000242.1:0-288 GCF_002238115.1 Streptococcus sp. KR
TTCTTCCTTAGAGAGTTTCAGGGTTTTCTTTCGGCCGAATAAATTCATTTCTTGTATATTCCTTTCTGTCATAATCTGTCTGATAAGAGCGTTCCTGCTTAGTCAAAAGGAAACGGACCTCATCTTTAATTTTTTCATCAATATAACACCCGAAAATAACAAAAGGCGCTAATAATAAAATATCAACGCCATAAAGGATTATATCAGGTGCCTTCAGCCAATAGAGGATGGTGGTGACAACTACTGTCAATGCGATACCAAATAGTAGCACTAACTGTCTCAGTGTCA
>NZ_NGVM01000243.1:0-288 GCF_002238115.1 Streptococcus sp. KR
AAAGGTCCCCCACGATTGCATTGGCTTTTCCAGCTTGGTCTGACCCAAAGGCTTGGTCATTTACAACTACAATTGGACGGCCATTGAATTGTGCACTCGCAACATTGGCAATATTAGGATCCATGTAAAAACTTCCATTGGCGTCTTTTTGGGTTTGAAGCAAATAATTAGCGGTTTGGCTTAATAGGATAGTCGCATTCTTCTGGTCTTGTGGCTTTAAATCTTCAAAGAACATCTTTTGCAAAGTTCCAGTAATATCGTTGCTTGAAATAACTTCTTGCGTAGAAA
>NZ_NGVM01000244.1:0-288 GCF_002238115.1 Streptococcus sp. KR
ATATTGATTTAACTTCGGGTATCTTAAAAGATCACGACATTAAGAAAATGTTCAGTCATCAGACAAGTGTGGAATATACCGACAAAATCGATTGTCCAGAATGGGATGAATTTTTAAATCAAATTTTTGCTGGTGATCAGGAATTAATCCATTACATTCAAAAAGCGGTTGGATACTCGGCCACAGGAAGTATTAAGGAACAAGTGATGTTTATTCTGTATGGAAATGGCCGAAATGGTAAATCAATTTTCATCGATACTATTTCTGATATTCTGGGAACTTATGCCA
>NZ_NGVM01000245.1:0-285 GCF_002238115.1 Streptococcus sp. KR
TCTTTAAGCACTAAATTATTGTGCAGCAAGTCAAGTGTCAAACCAGTCCCTAAAAAGGTTTGCTCACTGTTGGAAGTATATAATTTCCAATTTTGCGCATTATTGATAGGGATTTTATAATTATTATTTTTATGAGTAGTAGCAACAATTTGAAACTTATCGCCAATAGCACAGCTACCACCAATTTTGGAATATTCATTAGAGCCATCGTCGGCGGCTAAAAGTAGGTCTTTTTCAACATCAAGCTGATTTTCCAAATATTCTTTAGCAGCTTCCTTAATTATG
>NZ_NGVM01000246.1:0-283 GCF_002238115.1 Streptococcus sp. KR
TTTTATCAGCGTTAGCTTTATCTTTTGCTGCTTTAATTTCAGCATCGGTTTGAGCTTTAGCAGCCGCTGCTTCTTTAGCAGTTACTTGATTACTCCATTCAATAGCATAGTCTTTCATCTGCTTTTTATACTTAAGTAGTTTTGCTTGTGAATTGGCTACCCTTCGGGCATCAGCATCTTGGATTCTTACACTTTTGTTGCTATCAGCTCTTTGCTGAGCGACATAAGCTTTGTACAATTCACGCTCACGATCATAATGAGCTTGGGCTAACCTTGTTAAGTC
>NZ_NGVM01000247.1:0-283 GCF_002238115.1 Streptococcus sp. KR
AAATAATTACCTTAGTAAATACGTTCCAACCACTAACAGCTATTTAGGAGGGTTTAAAAATGAGCATTGTCTTTGGCATAGATGTAAGTAGTCGTGATTCCAGTGTTTGTGTACTTCAGAGTGGCGCCACACGAGAATATAAGATCACTAACGATACTATCGGCTTTAAAACTCTGTTGATAGATCTAAAAGAATACGCCGAACATCCACAAATCATCTTAGAAGCAACTGGAGTTTATTCACGCAGAATTACTAGATTTTTAGATGAATACGATTATGATTA
>NZ_NGVM01000248.1:0-283 GCF_002238115.1 Streptococcus sp. KR
TTTCAATAGATACTATTCAGTGAAAAATAATTTAAAGATTGTTGACGACACAGCTTTCATTAACAAACAATATAACGACGATCATCAATTGTTTGAGGCCAAAGACATAATTGACTCATCAAAATTGTGCAGCAGCAAAAAGAATTTTATCAAGAAAGCTATAAGTAACGATTGTCTTGAAATGAACCGAAAGACGTACAATAGGCGTCTTGAACGGTCGTTTCAAGATGTCGAAGGGATGTGCTAATAATGATAGTGCAAACTTGTAAGTTTCCTGGATGCG
>NZ_NGVM01000024.1:0-27158 GCF_002238115.1 Streptococcus sp. KR
AATTCGTATGGAATAACTTGATTGACACCAGCTGTGAATGGGCCTGGGAAGTTCGCTTTATCCAAGTAAGTAGCTGGGACATCTACTGTATCTTTGGTATTGTCGGCTACGCCTTTTTGCACTTCAGCTGAGGTGGTCAAGCCATTCAAGTTGACATCCAAATCCTTAGTCGCTACGAGGTTGCTCAAGTCTGCCTTGCCATCTTTGGCACCGTATACCTTGATAGTTGCCTTGTAACTTTGAGTGCCATTTTGTTTTAAGAGGTCAAGAAGTTCTTTGTCAGATTTGCCTTGAGTTCCTGCCAAGTCTACTTCATAGAAGTAAAGGCCTTTGCCCAATTTCTCTACTGGTGGAAGAGCAGGATTTTTAGCTGAACCGTTGTCTGACCATGGAGCCTTGTCTGAGGCCTTCAAGATAAGACGAGTCAACATACCGTCACCGGCGAAAAATTCGTATGGAATAACTTGATTGACACCAGCTGTGAATGGGCCTGGGAAGTTCGCTTTGTCCAAGTAAGTAGCTGGAACATCTACTGTGTCTTTAGTGTTGTCGGCCACACCTTTTTGGACTTCAGCTGGAGTGGTTGCTGGCTGCGCTTCACTTGCTTCACGGTCTTGTCCAGCAACTGTAGCTGCAGGACTTTCCACAGATTTAACCGCATCTTCTGTTTCTTTCTTAGATTCTGGTTTTGCTTGTACTTCTTCTTTTGGCGCTACCACTTGGTCTTTATCAGCAACATTCACTTTTTCTGGAGAGCTTGTAGCATCCAAGCTTGCTTTGGGTGTTGAGTCTACCTGTTCTGAAGGAAGAGCTACATCAACTGCTTTCTTGAGAACCTCTGCTGGTAAGTCGCTCTTTTCACTCACCGAAGCAGCGTCTGGCACGACTTGGGCAGGGGTCGGATTGACCACATCGGCACGTACAGAACTTGGCTGACCAACTAGGATAAAGAAGCCACTAGCCACAACAACTGAGGCAACACCGACACTGAGACGGCGGATAGACCAACGAGTATATCTTTGATTTGGATTGAATTTCATAGGATTCTCCTTAGAGTTTTTCTTTATTTGATGACTCTAGTATAATCTCCTAAAATTAAAAAGGATTAAGAAAAAGTTAAAATTTTTCTTAAATCCCTCTTATAAAATACTTATATTAATTTTTTTACGAATTTAATTCTACCAAGTCATCTAGATACTGGTTATTTATTACTGCCAAGATATAGGCATCTGCCCTCAAGAGATCATTAGGGCCAAACTGGACATCCAAGGGTGAATTTTCTTGTTCACGAAATCCTAGGACATTGAGGTTGTATTTGCCACGTAGATCTAGCTGGCTCAGGCTTTGACCTGCCCAGACACTCGGAATTTTCATCTCCACGATAGACACATTTTTATCCAGCTGAAAGACATCAACATTGTTATGAAAGAGAATGGTCTGCGCTAGAGACTGCCCCATTTCATACTCAGGTGAAATCACCGAGTCAGCACCGATTTTTTCTAGCACCTTCTTAGCTGTCTGGCTTTTGACCTTGGCAATAACCCTTGGTACCCCTAGACTCTTACAATGCATAACTGCAAGCACACTCGATTCCAGATTTTCCCCTGTTGCCACTACAACCGTATCACAGGTATCAATTCCTGCAGTTCTGAGGAGTTCCTCGTCTGTAATATCGCCCACAACTCCACGCGCCAAAACTGGCTCAAATTGATTGATACGCTCGGCGTGGTCGTCAATAGCAATGATATTCATATCTTGCTTGGCAAGGGCCATCAGGACACTACTCCCGAAAATCCCCAAGCCTAAAATTCCAATCGTACGATCTGACATCATTCTTCCTTTCTTATCCAATACTAATATCTGCTTTCATATACTGAATCAAATCTTTCTTATCAGGCTGGTAATCCGCTAGACTAACCAGCAAGGTCAAGGGACCGATACGGCCAATAAACATGAGCACCATGACAATGCTGAGAGCTAGCTTGCCCAATTCTGGTGTCAGATTTGCCGTTACCCCAACTGTCGCAAGAGCTGAAATGGTCTCAAACATAAGGTAGATAAATCGCGGTGTTCCTTCTGCCGTAATTCCCAACAACACCAAGCCCAACAAGAAGGTCATCAAAAAGATAATGAAGACACTAAAGGATTTTTGAACTGTTCGAGCCTCAATAGTTCTCTGCGCAACATTGGCATGAGGTAAACCCAGCAATTCACTACGCGCAAAAACCAATAAGACAAAGAAAGTCGTAATCTTGAGCCCCCCAGCGGTCCCGCCTGGCGCCCCACCGAGAAACATCTGTAAGATATAGATAAACAAGGTAACAGGCCGAGCTTGGGTGTAATCAATAGAAGCAAAACCAGCTGTTCTCATACTGACAGTTTGGAAAAAACTAACCAGCACTTTCTCTGGAACACTGAGATTGCCAATGGTTCCTGGATTGTGCCATTCCGTAAAGAGTGTAGATACTGTCCCAAACAGCAAAATCCCTGCAGTCAAGAAGAGAACCAACTTGGTGTGGAAACGCAGACGGCGTTTTTTCTTCTTATCAAACTGGGTTGCTAAGTCAAACCAGACCATAAAGCCGAGACCACCCGTGATAATCAAACCAGCAATGACCAGATTGATCAAGGGATCCGTCTGAAAAGCCACTAAACTGCTACTGCCGAAATTATCAAAACCAGCATTACAAAAGGCTGAAATGGCTAAAAAGATGGAGGTAAAAATGCCCCTTCCCCAGCCGAACTCAGGAATAAAACGGAAACTTAGTAGAAAGGCACCCAAGCCCTCCACCAGAAAAGTCGTCAAAAAGATAGACCGCATAAAGGACTTCAAAGACTTACTTTCCCCATAACTAAAACTCTCCTGAATGGTTTCACGACTACGCAGACTAAGCTTTTGCTTGCCTTGGATATAAAAAATCCCGATAAAGGTCATGAGCCCCAGACCACCAATCTGTATCAAGAGCATACAAATCAACTGCCCCCAGACATTATAGGTAGTAGCCACTGGTTGCGTAAAAAGACCAGTCACACAGACCATGGACACCGTCGTAAAGAGATGGTCAAAATAAGTAGCCTGAGAACCACTTGCCTGAACAAAAGGCAAACTCAAAAGAAGAGAACCTATAAAAATAACTCCAGCGAAACTCAGAAAAATCCGACGAGCTGGCGAAAGTCCGCCCAAGGCTCTTTCAATTTTTTTCACAAATAATTTAAATAACATACATCCATTGTACCATAAAAAGAAGAAGAGTAGCTAGAACTGAAAGGCAATCTCAAGGCAGAGTTCCAAGGCCTTCTCGAAAGTTTCTGAACCCCAGTCACGACTATCGTACTGATCCAAGTCTGCTAAAGAATCAGCTGTGAACAACAATTCTCCCCAGAGAACCCCACGCAGTTGGGCTACTGCCGCAAGCGCAGAACACTCCATCTCCACAACAGCACATCCTTCTTCCTTACGATAAGACACCTTTTCAGCCGTTTCTCGATAAAAACCGTCTGTCGTCCATGTCATGACTTCTTCATAGGAAATCCCTCTGGCTTCCAAAACTTGCTCAATAGTAACAATAGCCTCTGACTGCATTTCCATATAACGAGAAGGTGCCGCATAGTGGTAACTAGCTCCCTCATCTCGCAGAGCCCGAACAGGTACTAGAAAGGCATTTTCCTCTATATCAGCTAGCACACCACAAGTACCGGTGGAAATAATCTGCTCCACACCATAGCCAATCAACCAATCCATAAACTGGGCTGCTGGAGCGGAACCAACAGGAGCCTGAGCCAGACAAATTTCCTCGCCCTTGTAGTTCACGACATAGACTGGATAGGTCTTGGTGGCTGAAACGAATTCGCCGACACAATCCGCCCCTACTTCCCTCGCATAGCAGTCAATCTCCTCACCTAAAAAAGCATAGACACACTTCTTGGGCAAGTGCAAGTCCAGCCCCTCGTGATTGGGCATGATGACCGCCTGAGGATTGTCGTCAAACTCTAAAATAGGAATCGCATGTTTCTGAATCATAACCCACCTCCTCTAATTTTGTACTATTGTATCAAAAGCTGACAGAGTGTCAAGGAGGGGGTTGATGAACTGAGGAGAAAAAAGCATCCCACTTACGAGATGCTTTTAAATTAATCAATGAAACAGACTTGCTAAGATATAGAGTAGGTAAATGTGGGCTGGGTAAAAGATGATGAAACCTACAAAAAAGAAACAACCTCCGCTGTTCCTTTTTACTTCTATTTCACAGGTATCTCCTTAATCACGCGCGCAGGATTTCCAGCTAGGACAACGTTGTCGCCAAAGGACTTAGTGATTACAGCCCCTGCTCCAGCAACAACATTATTGCCCAGTGTCACTCCAGGAAGGACAATAACACCACCTCCAGCCCAGAAATTGTCTCCGATAGTAATAGGCTTGCCGTATTCCACACCTGAATTACGTTCCTGCGGGTCCAATGGATGGAGAGGAGTCAAGAACTGACAGTTGGGACCAATCATAGCATTGTCCCCGATGCGAATCGGACAAACATCCAGCATGGTCAAGTTCCAATTAGAATAAAAATTTTCCCCTAGATGGATGTTGACTCCATAATCGACTACCAGGCGTGGATTGATATAAAGATTTTGCCCAGTTGAACCAAACCAATCCTTGATAATCTCCGCCCCCTTCAAGGGATCTTCTTCCTCGTTAAAAGCAGCCTGTTTTTGGCGAGAAGCCTGAGCCAAGGCCCGCAATTCTGGGTCCGATGGACGGTAAACCTCTCCCGCTATCATTTTCTGGTATTCACTGGTCATTGTATCACCTCATACTTACTTTGGAGCCCATCATATCAAAAAGCCTTTGAAAGGTCAAGAATAGCCTGATCAACATATCTTACCCATGGCACTAGCAACGCTCGCTTAAATATTTTTGAGAATAGAAATCGTTCGTTTTGTCTATATCAATCACAATCCATTGTTTACATGATGCTGTAGAACATCAAAATCATAATCAAGATTAGTGCTTCATGCCAAGTTCTCGCAATTTCTGATAAACTTGCTCTTCATCCGTTGCCACCTGATAAACAATATTTTGATTTCCCAAGGAATTAAAAAAATACTCTTGAATATCAATAGCTAATTTATCAGTGTCTCGCATATTATCTGCCTTAGTTTCTACAAAAAGATAAATAATCTTATTTTGAGTACCTTCAATTACAAAAACAAAATCAGGACTAGTTGTTCCACCCATATATTTTGGAATACGAATAGCAGATTTAGGAAGTTTTCCGAATACTGTTACTGTCTTATCATAGTGATGCTGAAGAAGTTTTTTCTCTGGATTCTCACTATCATAGTAAACGGGTGGACGGTCGTAAAGATATCGTTCTTCCCTCCCAACCTCAGTCAACTCTTTTGTACCTAAATTTCCAATAATAATTTCATTTACAAAACTATCCGTTGTAGCATCATAAAGTGTTGTAATAGCTTGAAAATCCAAACTTTCATAGCGATAAGCTGTGCTATAACTCTTCTCAAAAGCACATTTAAAGGCTTTAACCAAATTTTTCAAGGTCTCATTATTTAGAATATTATCATTTCTAATTTTTTTCAATACTTTTAAGAGCCGCCTATGTAATGCTGTAATAGGTAAATTCGTTTCCTGTACCAGCTTTTTGAGGAAGACTCCATACGCCATACCAGCTCGCGCATGGCTATAACTAGCTGTCTCCGTTGAACTAGTAACTTCACTATCCTCTGCTACCAGACTTTCCCTTATCATACCAAAATATTCAACAACATAGTACGTCTCATCTAAAAATATCTGATCCATAAGTTGTGATATATCAACAGCTCCATCATCAAAAACTATCATACGTCGCTTCGAAAAATCTCTCCAAAGTTCTTTCACCTGTTTCCAGTTGTCTTGATTTAATTTAACATGCGTAACAGGCCTTGTCTCATTACTATTACGAACCTTATCGCCTCTCAGTTGCTGTTCTGTCAGGATAGGATACAACTGGCATAATTTCTCCCATCCTCCCTCTTGATAAGTCATAGAAAAATCAATAATTCCATTCTGTCCCAACTGATTTTTGAGGACATTCTCCGTCAAATCCGAATAATGGCTAAGAATCAACCGAATCGTTTGCTCATCTAATCTTTCTCTATTAAATTCAATTGGAGCGTCGTTGTTGATTTCTCCAATTAATTTTTGGGCAAAATCTCTCTCATCATATCCAATGAGGAAATCCAACCGAGAGACAAATTCGTCTTGTGTGACACGGCGTCCCTTCTCATCAACTGGAAGACGAAGTCCTCGACCTACTTCTTGAATCTTCGAATTTTCAGATCCGGAAGTGCGAAGTTTGCAAATAACAAAAACATTAGGGTTATCCCATCCTTCACGAAGCGTCCACTTTGAAAAGAGGAAGCGTCTAGTTAGCCAATTTCCTTCACCATCTTTAAAAGACAATAGCTTGGTTTTATTATGAAGAATATCATCAACTTCTGCTTGGATATCATCGGCACTTGAACCACGATCTTCTCCGAAATAGCCTGCATGAATGGACTGAGTATCAGCCTGCAAGTCACATAGACTTGCTTTAAGGTAGCCTAAATAATCTTTACTGATAGCATCTGACATTTTTTCTATGTCTGCTATCCTGCTTTGCAATTTCGCCAAAAGCAGACGCTCAAAAGTCAAACGCAACCAGCCATCCTTCTTTCGATAAGAGGCAATAGAGTCAATGAAAAAAAGGGTTAGAGCCTTAATTTTAGGTTGATTATTCGGACGACTAAAAAGTTCCCATTCCTTTATAAAGTGCTTATCAATAGCATCTTCTATCATAAGTTCCTGATAAGAGTTAGCAAAGGTGTGAGGCATGAGCATCATCCCATCAGCCAATTCTAATCCATTACTGAGCACTTTGGAACCTGCATAAAAAACATCCCCCTCAAAAGCAGAATCAACATCAGCAAGATTATCTCCGACCGCTAGCGTCCTTGTCAAATTGCCTTTTTTCAGCGTCAACTCCTTCGCTTTTTCGCCTACTACCTTCCATATATTTTGGCTTTCCTCTTTAGTCAATTTAGGATAAGAAATATCAATCCCCTTTACAAGTCCTTGATTAAAGGACTTGACAGCAGTCAAGTTATATACTGGTTGGTCTTGATAATAGTGTTTCTTTTGTCCTACTTGACCATTTTTTACTTTCACCTCAGGAAATGTAGCTCCAAAGCGAACAATCATTTGAGGCTTGAGACTGGTTACCGCTTGATAATTTTTGCCGTCAGTGGGAAAACGATGCGGTTCGTCTATAATAACAACTGGACGCGTTCTTTCAAGGGCTGCAATGGGCTGTGTGATGTTAGACAAAAGGGTCTGATCGTATTTGTTACTCGTCATAGAAGACGATCGTAGCATATCTGCATTGACTAGAAGAACTTGAATCGTATTGCTATTGAGCCTTGAGCCTTCTATAAAACTTGTCAGTTGAGCTGGAAAGTTTTTGCGACCACTTTTCACTTTAAAGTCTCCTGCATTGATGACATTGAGATCAATACGAACGTTACTGTAATGTTGAGAAAAGTGCTGTTTAGCATAATCCGACTGGATAAAATGTCTGGTTCCCTCTTTGATAGCGGGACTCGGTACGACAATAATAAATTTAAAAAGTCCTCTCTCCTTGTGAAGCTCATAGAGAAGTCTGGTATATACATAGGTCTTACCAGTTCCTGTCTCCATCTTGACATCTAAAAATTTCTTCTCATCATAGCGTCCATAGAGAAGAGGATTAGCATAGACATAGTTGATATCGGGATCCGTACTACAATCATCAATCTTTGGAAATGCATCCATAATAGCTTTTAAAGCTTCTTCTTGATGGGGCAGTTCTTCTAGAAATAGTTTCATGACGACCTCCTAATAATTCTTTATCAACTTAACTACCTTGTCCAGACTGGACAAGGCTAACTCAAGCTCACGCAGGGCTGTCATCTCAAAACTATAACCATATAGAATGATAGTCTGAACTTCCAGCTCGCGCCTACCAAGAAGATTGACTAATACTTTTGTCTGCTCTTCTGTCCAGCCCTGTTCAATCAAATATAAACGATTATCCAGTTGGATAGCAGGGTAACCAGCAAGGTCAAGATAATTTTCTTTCTTATCAACTGCATATCCATCTGATAACTTCCAAGTTGTCAAAATGGTCTCGTAAGCTAAAGCTCCCCCCTCAACTCCCAGATAATCTGCTGAAAAAGGTGTCAACATGTCGTCAAAATAATCTTCGCCGATCAAGTTAATTTGTCCAGATCCATCCATAAAAGTTCCTGTCTCAATATCATACGTATCCAAGTCTTCCAACAATTTCTGATCAGGCTTGACTACTTGATAATGCTTAAATCCACCATCAAAGTTAGGAAAACTAGGATTTCTCTCAAGAATTTTAGCACTCGCACGTTTTATCCGTTCACGAGAAATTTGGTCGATATAGCGATAACCAGCCTTATAGGCAGCTTCTGCTCCTTTTGCAGGAATTTCTGTTCCATCAGAGTTTGTCGTAAAAGTCGGTTGATCCAACTGTACCATGATATAGCGACGATTTCCTCCGTCCTCAGCATTTAACTGCATAACTGCATCAGCTGTTGTTGCAGAACCGGCGAAAAAGTCTAGAACAGTGGCAGATTTATCAAATTGATAATTAATAAACGACTTAATCAAATTTACAGACTTTGGATAAGAAAATACTTCCGCTAAATTAAGTTCATCTAGCCTATTTCTACCTTCCTCAGATAACGCTTTTATAATTGAATATGTTTTTGAAAATGCTTCGGTAATAGGAGTCAAACTATACATAATATGATTCCCATCACTACGTTTCTCAAGAAAAACCTCACCTGCATTTATCTTTCGATCGAGTTCATCTTTAAATTTTTGTCCTTTTAGCTCTAACGCTTCCTCATAAAACAGGCGTCGCTCCGTTCCTTTTTCATACTTACCAAAAGTTTTACGATAAATATCGTCATTCTTGATATATTCTACACCATCAATAGTAATTGTTTCAGACTGAATATTTTTAGGCTTCAGTAGAGGTTTCATTTTACTAATATTTTTTGAGTATACATTTACAATATCATGTCCTTTTACAACATACTTAGCTTGTCCTCCTCCTTTAGCTCTCTGGTGAATAATCGTTCCCACAAACTGTCCTTCTCCAAATATCTCGTCCAGAAGTAACTTTAGATTAGCTTGTTCATTATCATCGATAGAGACAAAAATAACACCTGTATCCTTAAGAAGACGTTTTGCTAGCCAGAGTCTTGGGTACATAAAGGTTAGCCAAGCTGAGTGTGTAGCACGACCTTGAATAGACTTAAGCCGAGAAAGTCCCTCCTCATCCATACCAAACATAGCTTTGAGACTTTCATCGCTATGAGAAAAACTGTCTGGATAGACAAAACCATCCGAGCCTGTATTATAGGGTGGGTCAATATAGATGACATCGATGCTGTTTTCATAACCAGCTTGCAAATGGCGCAGAACTTCCAAATTATCCCCCGTAAAAAAGAGATTGCGGCTGTTCTGATGAATCATCTCTTCATTATGCTTGATATTAGGAACAACTACCGTTTCTGAAAGCTCTCCTGTTTGTTTTTTTGCATAGTTCTTCCCGACAAAATCTAGTTGGTAGCCAGAAGACAACTCCGTTTGAATACTCTCCTTAGCTAGACTTCTCTTAAATTTGTCCATATCAAAGCTTTCGCCTACAAAGAAATCTGGAAGTTTACTCTTCAACTCCTTGAGAAAGGCTGATTTAGATGTGATGGCTTGATTTTCCATCCGAATATCCTTAAGCATGAGCCACCTCCTTCATGCTTATGGTACGCAAAAAGCCTGCCACAAAAGTAACAGGTATACGTATAAATAAAACATTAAAAAACTTAGCTATTCGCGAAATTATATATATATATATATGTGTGTGTGTGTGTGTGGTTTTTTATGCATAATTTCTCCTTGCATCTTCGGTTCATAGAGTTTTCTTAAGTATCAACCAAAGTTCTTTTGATATTTTTATTATATCATAATTTAAGCGATCAAATCCTAAAAAAATCTAATATACCCAACTCAAAACAACTTGTTTGACAAAAGCTTGACTTCATGGTTTAATATACCCTATAAGGGTATATTTGGAGGTGTCTATGTTTCACTTATTTACAAAAATTGACAGTATTTCTACCAGCGAGTTAGAAGCCAAACTCAAGGAACCAATTCAGCTACTGGATGTTCGGACGCCGATGGAATTTCGTAGAGGCCATATCAAAAATGCCAAGAATGTCCCTCTATCCGAAATCGGATCTTATACACCAGCGACAAAAGAAACACTTTATGTCATTTGTCATTCTGGTATGCGTAGTAAGATGGCTGCTAAAAAGCTAAAGAAAAAAGGCTATGATGTCATCAATGTCCGAGGTGGTATGAGCGCTTGGACAGGAAAAATCATCTAGAAGCATAAAGGAGAAAATCAATGAAAATTATCATTGTCGGGGGAGTTGCAGGCGGAATGTCAGCAGCAACCCGCCTCAGACGTCTCATGGAAGACGCTGAAATCACTATTTTTGAAAAAGGTCCCTTTGTATCCTTTGCAAACTGCGGGCTTCCTTACTATGTTTCAGGAGAAATTGCAAACCGTGATAATTTATTGGTTCAAACTCCTGAAAGTCTCAAGGCACGCTTTAATCTGGATGTTCGTCCTTTCCATGAGGTCATCAGCATTTCGCCAGCAGAGCACACTGTGACTGTACGACACAATGGACAGGAATTCACAGAAAGCTACGACAAGTTGATCCTCTCCCCAGGAGCTAAACCATTTGTTCCTACCATTGAAGGCTTGGCAGAAGCTAAGAATGCCTACACGCTCCGCAATGTTCCCGATCTCGATGAAATTATGGCAGCCTTGGACAATTATCCAAAAGAAGCTGTCGTTATTGGTGCAGGCTTTATCGGGCTTGAAATGGCTGAAAATCTGGCAAAACGTGGCCTGCAAGTTACTATTGTTGAGAAAGCACCCCATGTCTTGCCACCATTAGATCAAGAAATGGCAGCCTTTGTCCAAGCAGAATTGGTTAAAAACGGTGTTCGCGTTATCACTTCTCAGTCTGCGATTCGATTTGAAGACCAAGGAAAAATCATCGTTCTCGAAAACGGGCAAAAGATCACTTCTGACCTCACCATCCTTTCTGTCGGTGTTGAACCTGAAAACGGACTGGCAAAAGCTGCGGGGATTGAACTGGGACTTCGTGGTGGTATCCTAGTCGATGAACATTACGAAACCAGTCAAAAAGATATTTATGCTGTCGGTGACGCTATCATTGTCAAGCAAGAAATCACAGGCCAAGATGCCCTCATCTCTCTCGCTTCTCCTGCCAATCGTCAGGGACGCCAAGTGGCAGACGTCATCGCAGGACTAGAACGTACAAACAAGGGAAGTATCGGCACTGCTATCGTTCGTGCCTTTGATATGACAGCTGCTTCGACTGGGCTCAGCGAGCGTATCCTTAGCATGAATCAACTTCCTTACAAGCCCCTTCATGTCAGCGGTAAAGACCATGCTGGTTATTATCCAGGCGCTACTGATATGACCTTGAAGCTCCTCTTTAACCCAAACACTGGAAAAATCTACGGTGCCCAAGGAGTTGGTAAGAAAGGCGTTGACAAGCGCATCGATATCCTGGCAACTGCTATCAAGGGAAATCTCACCGTCTTTGACTTACCAGAGTTAGAGTTTACCTATGCGCCACCATTTGGTTCTGCCAAGGATCCCGTCAATATGCTGGGCTACGCAGCCTTAAACCTTGTCGAAGGTCTCAGCGACAATATTCAATGGTATCAGCTCGAAGACGAACTAGCTAAGGGTAAGAAATTCCTAGATGTGCGGACAAGTGGCGAACTTCAAAGTGGTCGACTTAAGGTAGACACTATACACATCCCCCTAAACGAACTACGGGAACGCTTGAATGAACTGGACAAGAACCAGGCCTACATCGTCAGCTGCCACAGTGGTTTGCGCAGCTATATCGCAGAGCGTATCCTCAAGCAAGCAGGATTTACCGTACAAAACCTTGACGGCGCTTATTCACTATACAAAATGGCTAACCCAGAAGGAGTAGAATATGGAAACTAGTATCAGTATGGCTGACTTTTATGAAAAATATCAAAATGAAAATTTAGAGCTTATCGATGTCCGTGAAGCACATGAATTCCAAGCAGGACATGCACCAGGTGCCAAAAATCTTCCGTTAAGTACCTTAGAGCAGGGCTACAAAGAACTCAATTCTGACCGTACATACCATGTCATCTGTCAAGGAGGAGTACGTTCTGCCTCTGCCTGCCAATTTCTCAGCGCCCAAGGCCTCACTGTTACCAATGTAGAAGGTGGCATGAATGCTTGGCCAGGTCAAGTAGAATAATCAAAAGGAGCTGGGCAAAAACTCAACTTCAGGAGAAAATGAAGTAAATTTCCCCACAATAAAACGCATACTATCAAGGCTTTCAACACCTGATAGTATGCGTTCTTTTATTTTAAAGACTTTTTCCAGCCTCTCTTGATTCACATTAAACTATTCTACTAGCAGAGATCTTTGCAACTCTCATCTCTTTATTTCCGTTTAATCAAGTATCGGATGGCCTTTTCTAGGCGTTCCTTTTGAGCTTCAGGATCATCTAGTGGCTGATTGATACATTCAGTAAGGTTTTCCGTAATTATCATCTCAATCACGCGCTCCACACTAGATTTCACGGCTGTCAGTTGCGTCACAATATCAGCACAATCACGATCTTCTTCAATCATCTTTTGAATCCCACGCAACTGGCCCTCTGAACGTTTCAAACGAGTAATATACTTTGAGTTTGTCATTTTTTTTCCTTGCTCGATTTTTCTTCATTATATCTCTAATCATCTTCTTTGTCAAAATTCTCGCCCATCCAGCTCACGCAGTTCTGTTATCAAAGACTTTTCAAAAAGTAAACTAACCATACTGATAATTTACTAGAGTTTTCTAGTTTTACCTTGCTAAACGAATACGAATCACAATTCCATCTTGGTCTATGATTTCCAACTGGCTCGATGTCAGCCACTTGATTGGTGCATCAACTTCTTGTGCTCGCTGGGCAATCGTTAACAGTTCTTCTTTATGTGCGACTTCGATGACATAGTAGGCCAAACCTGGCAAGCCTTGCTTACGCGGAGCTAGGCCTTTTCCTCCCCATTCATTGACCGCTAAATGATGATGATAGTCCCCAGCCGCAATCCAACTAGCGCTAGGCACACTGAATTTATCCTCTAGCCCTAACACCTTTTGATAAAACTGGCTGGACTTTCGACTATCCTTGACGGACAAATGGATATGCCCCATTCTCGTACCCTCTGCTAAAGTAAAGGGCTCTACTCTTTCCCCCAACTCATAGATATCCTGTGCCGCAAGGACCTCAGTGACCCCTATAATACGACCGTCTTCTCGAATATCCCATGTAGAAACCGGCTTATCTCGATAGAGTTCAATGCCATTTCCCTCCAAATCCTCCAAATAAAGGGCCTCACTGTAACCATGGTCTGCACCGCCGACTAGAGGAATCTGTAAATCTGTCAGGTGTTTCAAGACATCTGCCAAAGCCTTGCGTGTCGGCAAAAGAATAGCCAGATGGTAAAGACCATAATGTTCCCTTACTTCACCTCTCTCTTGTGCTTGAATCAAGTGTACCAAGGCTTTTCCTTCAAGTCCCAGAACGACCTCTGTCTCAGTTTGAAATAAGATTTCTAAACCAATAACTTGCTGATAAAAGGCTGTTTGACTTGCCAAATCCTTTACATTTAAAACTGCCTCTGCTAAATAAATGTGGCTCTTGTATTCATAGGTCATAAATGGTTCTCTTTTCTCGTTGTAATTATTTTTATTACAACTATTATATAATTTCCATCAAGAAAGTCAAGTCAGACAACTTATAGAATATGATTCTGTAATCTTGTCTATACGAGATTAGAACGAGAAAATCTACAGAGAATTGACAATAAAACCACCGAAAATTTTTAACCAATGCTATGATAACTCTCATCTCAATCCCAAAAAGAAAAGGAGCGGATATGATATCCTACTCCTTATTCTTATCAGAAAATCTAATTAGAATTAGTCTTCTTTTTTCTTGCGAGCAACAAGTCCAAATCCACTCAAGACACCTAAAAGTCCAAGTGCTGCTAAGCTAGAGTCGGCTTCTGTACCTGTGTTAGGCAATTCTTTTTGAACTTCAACATTTTTAGGTGTTGATGGTTGAGAAGCTGGTTGGTTTGGAGTTGATGGTTCAACATGCTTAGGTATGACTGTTACTGGGACTTCTACCTCTACGATTTCTCCTGATGGTAGTTTCACTTTTACTTTAACACTTGGTTTTTGTCCTGCCGTATCAGTTGCTGGGATTTCTCCAACTTCTACGATTTCGGCACCTTTTGGTAACTCAACATGTTTCTTAACATCATCTTTGCCAATTGGAGTTCCAACCTCTACTACGATTGGGGTAGTTTTAACTGTTTCTCTTGGAGCTGGAGTCGCTTTTGGAGTAACAGTTACTGGAACTTCTACTGTAATCACTTTTCCATTTGGTAATTCAACCGTGACTTTAACTGGATCCTTCTTACCTGGTGTTGTCAAGTCTGGAATGTTTTCAACATTTGTGACCTTGCCACCTTCTGGAATCTTAATTCCTTTAGTATAATCCTCTGGCGTTAATGGGGTAGATGTGACTGGTGTCTCAATCTCTTTAACAGGTGTTACATTAACTGGGACTTCTACTGTAATCACTTTTCCATTTGGTAATTCAACCGTGACTTTAACTGGATCCTTCTTACCTGGTGTTGTCAAGTCTGGAATATTTTCAACATTCGTTACCTTGCCACCTTCTGGAATCTTGATGCCTTTTGTGTAATCCTCTGGTGTTAATGGGGTCTTAGTTACTGGAGTTTCAATTTCCTTAACAGGTGTTACATTAACTGGGACTTCTACTGTAATCACTTTGCCACTTGGTAATTCAACCGTTACCTTAACTGGATCTTTCTTACCTGGTGTTGTCAAGTCTGGAATATTTTCAACATTCGTTACCTTGCCACCTTCTGGAATCTTAATTCCTTTAGTGTAATCCTCTGGTGTTAATGGAGTTTTCGTAACTGGAGTTTCAATTTCCTTAACAGGTGTTACATTAACCGGAACTTCTACTGTAATCACTTTTCCATTTGGTAATTCAACCGTTACCTTAACTGGATCCTTCTTACCTGGAGTTGTCAAGTCTGGAATGTTTTCAACATTTGTGACCTTGCCACCTTCTGGAATCTTAATTCCTTTTGTGTAATCCTCTGGCGTTAATGGGGTAGAGGTGACTGGTGTCTCAATCTCTTTAACAGGTGTTACATTAACTGGAACTTCTACTGTAATCACTTTTCCATTTGGTAATTCAACCGTGACTTTAACTGGATCCTTCTTACCTGGAGTTGTCAAGTCTGGAATGTTTTCAACATTGGTCACTTTTCCACCTTCTGGAATCTTGATGCCTTTTGTGTAATCCTCTGGTGTTAATGGGGTCTTAGTTACTGGAGTTTCAATTTCCTTAACAGGTGTTACATTAACTGGAACTTCTACTGTAATCACTTTTCCATTTGGTAATTCAACCGTTACCTTAACTGGATCCTTCTTACCTGGAGTTGTCAAGTCTGGAATGTTTTCAACATTTGTGACCTTGCCACCTTCTGGAATCTTAATTCCTTTTGTGTAATCCTCTGGCGTTAATGGGGTAGAGGTGACTGGTGTCTCAATCTCTTTAACAGGTGTTACATTAACTGGAACGTCAACAGTAATTGTCTTTCCATTTGGTAATTCAATCGTTACCTTAACTGGATCTTTCTTACCTGGTGTTGTCAAGTCTGGAATGTTTTCAACATTTGTGACCTTGCCACCTTCTGGAATCTTGATGCCTTTAGTGTAATCCTCTGGCGTTAATGGGGTAGAGGTGACTGGTGTCTCAATCTCTTTAACAGGTGTTACATTAACTGGAATCTCTACTGTGACTACTTTTCCATTTGGTAATTCAACCGTTACCTTAACTGGATCCTTCTTACCTGGTGTTGTCAAGTCTGGAATGTTTTCAACATTCGTTACTTTTCCACCTTCCGGAATCTTGATTCCTTTTGTGTAATCCTCTGGCGTTAATGGGGTAGAGGTGACTGGTGTCTCAATCTCTTTAACAGGTGTTACATTAACTGGAATCTCTACTGTGACTACTTTTCCATTTGGTAATTCAACCGTTACCTTAACTGGATCTTTCTTACCTGGAGTTGTTAAGTCTGGAATGTTTTCAACATTGGTTACTTTTCCACCTTCCGGAATCTTGATTCCTTTTGTGTAATCCTCTGGGGTTAATGGAGTTTTCGTTACTGGAGTTTCAATTTCCTTAACAGGTGTTACATTTACTGGAACCTCTACTGTAATCACTTTGCCATTTGGTAATTCAACCGTTACCTTAACTGGATCTTTCTTACCTGGTGTTGTCAAGTCTGGAATGTTTTCAACATTTGTGACCTTGCCACCTTCTGGAATCTTGATGCCTTTTGTGTAATCCTCTGGTGTTAATGGGGTAGAGGTGACTGGTGTCTCTATTGAGACTGGAACGACTTCTACTACGTTAACAGGTACAGGTACCTCTTTAGTCGCAACTACTTTACCATCTTTCACATACTCTACCACTACTGTCGCTGGGATTTGTACACCAACTGTTGCTGTAGGTGGTACTGTTCCTGTTTTAACTTCTGTAACTGTTACAGTAACTCCTGATGGAAGTCCCTTCACGTTATTAGCTGCTTTTTCAGCCTGTTCTTTAATAGCTTTTTCTAGTTCTTGCTTATCACTATCTTTAAGAACTGTTACACCTTCTGGGGTTACTTTTGGTAATACTGTCACTGGGACTTTTACTGTCTCTTCACCATTTGCATACTTAACTTTAGTTGGTACTGTTACATCGGTTGCTCCAACTTTATCCTTTGTATCTGGTAAATCAGCTTCTGTTGGATCTTGTACTGTTCCACCTTGTCCTGGTGTTACTGCATCTTTTACTTTAGCTATTTCAGGTTTGTCGCCTTCAACAACGTATACTTGATCAGCATTTGAACCAACGACATTTACAGTAATTTCTGCATCTTTTGTATACTTAACGCCATCTACTGTATAGGTTACTGGGACTTTTACAATTCCTTTGTTTGTTCCTGCTTCCGATGTAATGGTTGCAAGCACTTCTTCTGTAATCGCTCCAACTTCTACATCTTTGGCACCATCTGGTAATTTAGCTTTGAAATCTGCTGAGCTTGCTACTTCTTCTGCTTTAGCTTTAGCTACTTCTTTAACTTTATCTGTAGTTTCACCTTTTGGTACTGTTACTTCACCTTTAGCAACTGGCAATACTGTCACTGGTACTTTCACTTGTTCTGAATCTTTAATTCCGTCGTAAGTTACAGGGACCGTTACTTCTTTCTTACCTGTTGTTTTTGTTAGGTCTTCTGGAATTACAGGATTACCTCTAGTTCCATTAGCTCCTGGTGTTACTGCATCTTGAACAGTTTTAGATTCTACTGTATCACCTTCAAAGACTACCAATGATTTTGATGTTGAACCAACTACCGTTACCGGAACTTCTACTTCTTTAGAACCAACTACACGGCCTTTATCATCAGTATATTCAATAACTACCTTAGCTGGTTTTTGTTCTCCTGTAGCAGTTGTTTCAGGTTTTTCTTTCACTTCTTTAACAGTTACTGTTACACCTGCAGGAATACTATCTTTTGGTAATGCATCCACCACTTCTTGAGCTTTTGCTTTAACCATTGTTTCTAAATCTGTACTATCTTTAAGTACTGTTACTCCCGTTGGTTTAACAACTGGTAATACTTTAACAACCGTAGGGACTTCTACAAGTTTATCTTCACCATCTTTCGCAACTACTGTTACTTTCTTATCTCCAGGTGTTGTTGTATCTACATCACCATCTTTATAGGTGAACTTAGTTCCGTCTGGATATTGATCAGGATTAATGCTTTCAGATGGATCTGGTTGTGTATTTTGAGGATTTTCAAATACATATTGCACTTCAGGATCTACTACCACAACTTTAGCTGGAACTTTAACAATCGTATCTTCACTAACTTTAGCCACAACGACTACATCTTTCTCTCCCGATGTAGTTGTATCTACTGGAGTTTCATAAGTAAATTCCGTTCCGTCTGGATATTCACCCGGTGTGATACTTTGTTTAGCTTCTGGTTGTTTATTAGCTTTATCAGCCACAACGTATTGTGGAATACTGTCAACTACACGTACTGTTGCTGGAACTCTTACTAGTTCATTTCCATTTTCATCAGTAACAATAACCTTAACCCCTTTATCTCCAGGTGTTGTTGTATCTGGTTCTTTTTCGTAAGTGAATTTAGAACCAGCTGGATAATCATCTGGATTGATACTATCTTCTGCTTTTGGAGCTTCTTTTGGATCTACTGGGACAATTTGTGGATATCCTTCAACAACTTTAATCGGTACATTAACAGTTTCTTCACGTTTATTATCCCCTGAACCGTATGTCACTGTCACAGGAGCTGTTAATGTGTCATCCCCAACTTTATCAGTTGTATCAGGAAGTTTAGTTTCATCTACTGTTTTCTCATTTCCTTTAGTAGTAACAGCATCTTTTAATTTTTCTGAAGATGGTTTATCTCCTTCTACTACATAAACAGGTTTTGCAGTTGAAACTTGTGGTTTAACTTTAATTGTAAACTCTTGATCTATTTCTTTCTTAGTATCAAACGTTGGATCCTGATCAAATGGATTATCTACAACATCATATCCCATAGATTTCAAAACATCAACACGTGCTTGAACTTTTTCTTCTGGAATTTTATCTCCTGATTTACCAGCAAGATCATCAATATTATATTTCGTATCTAATGGTGTTTCAACACCTTCATCATCTACTGAAACAAATTTTACTTTTGCTTTTTGATCGTCTTTATCATAGGTAATCTTGATATTTGCTTTTGGATCCGTAATTTTTGGTGGTTTATAACCTTCTTCTGGATTTGCAGGATTTACTGGTTCTAATGGTGTTCCATTTCCATCTTTTGGAGTATATCCATCTTTATGAGGAATAATTTGTGTAATTTCACCAGTCTTGGTTGGATCATTTGGATCGTTAGGGAATGGAATCGGATCTCCATCCTTACCAGTGGTTGGATCAACAGGAATCCAGCTTCCAATCTTCGTATAAGTAACTTTATCCGTTTCATCAGGGATTACTTTTGTATCTTTTGCAGGGGTTGCTGCTTCTTTAGCTGGAATTTCTTTTTTATCAGCAATATATCCTGGTAGAACATCTACTCCAACTTTATCCCATGTTTTATTTGGATTTTCCCAATCAGTATAGCTTACTTCTTTTGTGACAAGATTAACGGTTGCTTTTCTTGTGAATGGCACCGTTTGAACAGTATCATCCTTAGCTTTTTCTTCAGCTGCTGTATCTGAATCTTTCTTCACATATGAAATCACACGTTTAGCTGTTGTGTTCAAGTCAGATTCAGCTAATCCCTCAGGCCATTTAAGTTCTGGGGTATCCCCATTTGGATCTACTGGACTATCTTTTTCATGTGGTGTTGATGAAGGTACTTCAATGATTCTAGGTTTAACCACAATTTTAAATGTTTGAGAAGGTGATGATGAACCATCTGTTGGGTTAATATCTTCCTTGTCATCAAAAATTGGATGATGATTATCCTGAGTATTATAGTCATCACTTTCTACTTCATAACCTTGGTTCTTAAGTTCTTTGATTTTGTTGTCAATATCTGTATTTGCTGGTAATTCTGAACCAGATTTACCTGTTAAATCAAAGCTAGAAACCACTTCATTTGCGGCTCCATCGACTTTCTTCTCAATCACTACTTTAGCTGTTTGAGTAGAAGGTGTATATGTAATTGGTGATTCCCCAAATTTATCCGTTGGTGTAAATCCATCTGGAACTTTATAGCCTTGAGTTGGATCATTTGGATTTTTCGGTGTCAATTCTTGTCCATTATATACTGGAGTATAACCTGGAACATATGGAATTGTTATCGTGCTAAAATCACCTGGAACTGTTGGATCAGTCGGGTTATTTGGATAAGAAATCTTATCTGGTGCTCCTTGTGGTTTCTTACCTGCTGGATAGTTAGGTACAAATGAACCAATTTCTTTATAAAGAACTTTCTTCACTTCAGAAGTTGCTGTTCCATTTTGTGCTGGCTTAGGAGCATCTTTTTCTGGAACAAGTTTATCCGCATTATCCACTAATAAATAATTATTAATAACTGGAGATTCAACTGAGTTATACTTACCATTAGTACCATCTGCTTTAGCATCAGTTAGTTTATCCGCTTCATTGTAAACTTCCCAATCAGAGTAAGTTACTTCTTTTGTTTCAGGATTAACTGTTGCTGTACGTTTGTAAGTTACTTTTTGCACCTTTTCAGCATATAAAGGAGTAGCATTATCTTTGTTTGCATCTTCTTCTTTTAGATACTTAATTGTACGTGTAACTTCTTTAACTAAGTCCTCACGAGTAACTCCTGCTGGATATTTACCAAGGTTTTCATCTCCTTCTTTTACAGGTGTATCTGCTGTTTTTGGAGATACTGGAGCTGTTGTGCTTGGATTTGTTGGATCAGTTGTTACTGTAGGGTCTACTTTAATTAAGTCTAAGACATGAACAGTGACATTTGTTTCTGTTGATTTCTTACCTTCACTATCAGTTGATTGAACTTTTACAGTGTAATCTCCAACTTTAGTTGTATCTAGATTACCTGCATCACTTACTGCAATTGTTGGTTTAGTAGAATCAACCCCATCACGATCATCTTCTAAGTCAGTTGCAGATGGTTTCGCTTTTTCTAGAACTTTATCATTGTTCCATTTGTCAGCTTCTTTAGTTTTATAAACATATAAGTCTTTTTTCTCAACTGCTACTGTTGGAGCTTCGTTTAGAACATTAGCATAAGCTGGATCTGATTCGTTACCTGCTTTATCAAGCACAGTAACTTTGATACGTTTGTCAGGATTTGTTGTCTCATTCGCTTCTGTCAAATCTGTCCCTTTTGGAACTGGTACAACTAATTTACCATCGCGTACTTCAACTTTTGTTTCACCAATATACCAACCGTCTTCTTTTTTATTTAAAGTAATTGGAGTTTTACTATTTGGTAACGTAACTTTCATTGAAGTTACTCCACCAATAGCTTCTTTAATATTGTCTACCTCAGTATCAGCATCACGGTCCGTTCCATTGTTTCTATCATTGTCAGCGATATCTTGTTTTTCTCTAGGTACATCTGTTAAATTAGTATCTTTTTCTGTTGGGACAGAAATTAATAATTCTGTTGGTTGATTTTTATCAGTTTTTTCTCCATTAATGCTATCAGTATGAACTGGTTCCACAGTAGGAGTTACTGGTTTAATCGTATCGATGTAAATTGTTTTGTTGTAGTAGTAATCTGGATTGTCTGTATTTCCTAGAGCATTGAATGTATTTCTATATGGACTATTTGGATTTACAACACCTGTATTTTCTAATACTCTGTTGCCTTGTAAATCTGTAAATCCTTCTTTAATTTCTGCAGTTACCTTAAAAGTAGCTGTCCCTTTGAAATTTTTTGCCGTTGTGAAATCAATACCGAATGTTCTTGTCCCATTCTTTGCTGGATCTGAATCCCCTGCATTAAATTTCAATCTAAGCGTTCTTGTAGCTTCATCATACGATACGACTTGGAAAGGACCAGGCCAATTCCATTCATTTGCTTTTTTTAGAGAATCTTTTAATTCGACACCTTCAGGAATTTTAATTGTGTATTCATAAGCGCCGTACGTTGGTAACCCACCAACGTTTTTCACAGTAACTCTTAATTGACCGGATTCTTTGTCTTTATAGAGAGTGTCTTCTCCATAAGCGGACGTGGTATTATTACGAACAACATCTGTCGTCATTTCTAAAGCAGCACCAACAGTTAAGTTAACTCCACCAACAAAGTATCCATCTTCAATTTCTGTTTTTCCTTTTACTGGATAAGTTTTATTAAATGCGGGACCATCCTCTAATGCTTTAATGGTTACTTTAATTTTCTTAGTAGTATTTGGAGTATTGATAATCGTTCTCCAGAAACCAAAACCATTACCATTCCCTCCATCACCATACGGAGTTGAAACGTGTGTAGTTTCATTATGATTATTCGCATCTGTTAGCGTTCTTAAAACTTCACCTGTATCTGCATCTCTAACTGTAATTTCTACTTTTTCACCAGTACCAGCAGTACCCATATTCCCATAGGCACCACCTGTTAGAACACTTAGGTATAATCTAGAGTTCGGATTAACATTAAATTCTTTCGAAATTTGTGTACCTTTCTTATTTAATTGAATATAATAATCTTTCCCTACAGCTGAATGTGCTGCATTATTTAAAGGAACACCAGGTACACTTGAGTAGTTAACACCATTTGCATAGTTTTGATTAGCTTTATTAGGTGCTAATGGATTTCCTGGAACAGGAGTATCATTGTATTGTCTGTCAATACTTCCATTATTATCGTAAACTTTAGATGGTTTCGGATCAAATCCAGCAGGTCTATCCGCTGCAACTTCTGTTGGAGCTTCTGGTTTAATCGCTGTTACATAATTATTTGTCCCTTCTATTTTCCATCCATCAATTTCATTTTCAATTCTCTTTTCTTTCCAATTATATGTAATTTTACCAAGCTTCACTGGAGCTGGCTTTGGACTAGAAGCATTATTTCTTGAATATTGATTTTCAACAGTTGCGGATTTTGTTTTAACATCTTGAGTATTAAAATCAATATCTCCAAATTGATTTTTCAAACTTGAAATAACGTTATCTATTGGGTTAGCTCCTACCCCTCTTTTATTATTACTAGTAGGACCTTCCGCTGCTTGTTCCCCTACACCAGTAGGAGTCGCTCTAAATCCACTTTCCCCTTTACCAGGAATTGCTTTTCCGTTTCGTGGATCTTGGTTTTTATTTGTTTTTTCTACTTTAGCTTCTGTTTCTGATTTATCTTCTACAGCAGGAGACACTTTTGGCATGCTCTCAATTACAAAAGCCTTTTCTCCTAATCTGGCAACAGTTTTATCTACCTCTACCTGAGTTGCTTTATCATTTGCTGATAAAGCTTGAGCTTCTAATAGTGTTGCCTTGGCATCCTCAATAGTTTTTGATGTTTTATTACTAATTTCAACTTTATCGATAGCTGATTGAATACGTGAAATCGCTTCCGATAACTTACTGAAGTCTACCTTTGCAATATTTTCTGGTACTAGCTTATCTTCATTAACTAAAGCTTCAGCTGAAGTTACTACTGGTTTAGAAACTGGATCTTTAGAAGGAATTTCTTCTCTCTTGGTATCAGGGCTCGCAACATTCTCTTCGTGATTTAAGCTTTCTTGAGATGGCGATGACTGTGGATTAGACAAATTTGAGCTCGTTCTTGCATCGTTTCCTTGAATAGTATCAGCTTTTGCAGTGGCTCCACCTCCAAACATCATAAGCGCAGCAATTGCTACCGATGCTGCACCGAAACTATACTTTCGGATTGAAAATCGTTGAACCTTTTGTCCATGATATTTTTTTATTCGTGAGTACATTACTACTCCTTTTCTTATATTTTTATTTACACCAAGAAAAGTCAGTAAAATCCTTAAATAGATACTAAGAAAATCCCTGACTTCACCTATTGTATAATATATATAATAACTCTATCTATTCACTATGTCAAGCAATTCGATATTTTAATCGATGTTGATATATAAAAAAGCAAAGATAATTAATAGCTTCAGAAATATGATTAATAACTTTCAAAAAAGCTTAAAAATTACCTCATATTTACATAGAAAAAGGAGCGGATATGATATCCTACTCCTTATTCTTATCAGAAAATCTAATTAAATTTAGTCTTCTTTTTTCTTACGAGCAACAAGCCCAAATCCGCTCAAGACACCTAAAAGTCCAAGTGCTGCTAGGCTAGCATGGTCTTCTGTACCAGTATTAGGAAGTTCAGCTTGTCCTTTAGCTTCTGATGGAGCTACTGGAGCTTGTGGTGCTTTACCATTTACTGGTGCTGATGGCATCGTTGGAGTTGCTGGGTTAGCCGGTGTTGTTGGTTGACTTGGGTCTGTCGGTTTCACCGGACTTGTTGGGTTTGTTGAAGGTGTTGATGGAGAACCTGGTTGAGATGGAGTGAGTGAGCCTCCATTTGTAGTACCTTCTTTGACTTCTTTATAAACGTAAGTTACTTCTGTTGTTCCTTCTGTTACTTTACCATTTTCATCACCTTTAGTTGAAGTTGGTACTAATACGTATAGTTTTCCATCTTTCGTAGTGATTGTAGCTGGTTTGTTGTCAGTTGTGTCATATGCTGAGCTTACTGATCCGTCTGTAGTATCTTTAACGTCTTCTGCGATTGTGTTACCCGCTTCGTCTACATAATGAACGACTACGTTTCCTTTAATTTCTTTGTACACATATGTTACTTCTGTTGTTTTACCTGCTTCAACACTTCCGTTTTCGTTACCTTTAGTTGATGCTGGTACTAATTCGTATACTCTTCCTTCTGCAGTTGTAATACGAGTTGGTTTCATATCATTATCAGTAGTGTTGTAAGCAGCTCCTGGTTTACCGTCTTTGGTATCAACAGCGTCAGTTTGGATTGTGTTTCCAGCTTCGTCTACATAGTGAACTACTACTTGTCCTGCTTTTTCGTAAACGTAAGTTACTTCAGATTTACCTTCTACTACATCTCCTGTTTCAGGTTTAGAATCGTCTTTAACAGCTTTTTCTGTTAAGTAATATTTAACACCATCTTTTTCGATTGTTGCTGGTTTATTGTCAGTTGTATCGTATTTAGCGTTTAGAGAAGCACCTTTAGTATCTTCTTTATCTTCAGCAATCACGTTGCCTTCTGTGTCAACGTAGTGAACTACTACATCTCCAGTTACTTCTTTATAAACGTAAGTAACTTCTGTTGTTCCTTCTGTTACTTTACCAGACTCTTCACCCTTAGTTGAAGTTGGTACAAGTACATATACTTTACCATCTTTTGTAGTGATTGTAGCTGGTTTGTTGTCACTTGTGTCATATGCTGAGCTTACAGATCCATCAGTCGTATCTTTAATGTCTTCTGCGATTGTGTTTCCAGCTTCGTCTACATAGTGAACGACGACGTTTCCTTTTACTTCTTTGTAGACATAAGTCACTTCTGTAGTTTTACCTGCTTCAACACTTCCGTTTTCGTTACCTTTAGTTGATGCTGGTACGAGTTCATATACTTTTCCTTCTGGAGTAGTGATACGAGTTGGTTTCATATCGTTATCAGAAGTATCATATTTAGCTCCTGGTTGACCATCTTTTGTATCAACAGCATCTGCTTGAAGAGTGTTTCCAGCTTCGTCTACGTAATGAACAAGAACGTTTCCTGCTTTTTCGTATACATAAGTGATTTCTGTAGTTCCTTCTACAACAGCACCGTTTTCTGGCTTAGAACCGTCTTTCAATTCTTTAGCTGTCAAGTAGTAAACTTGTCCATCTTTTTCAAGTTTAGCTGGTTTGTTGTCAGTTGTGTCATATTTCTCACTTAGTGATCCATTTTCTACATCTTTCGTATCTTCAGCAAGTGTGTTTCCTTCTGTATCAACGTAGTGAACGACGACATTACCAGTGATTTCTTTGTAGACGTAAGTTACTTCTGTCGTTTCTCCAGCTTTAACTTTACCTGTTTCATCACCTTTAGTTGACTGAGGGATTAATTCGTATACTTTACCTTCTGGAGTAGTGATACGGTTTGGTTTCATTCCGTTATCAGCAGTGTTGTAGTCTGAGTTTGGTTTACCGTCTTTTGTATCAACAGCATCTGCTTGAATAGTGTTACCTTTTTCGTCAGTGTAATGAACGACTACTTGTCCAGCTTTTTCGTAAACGTATGTTACTTCTGTTTTACCTTCTACTACGTCTCCGTTTTCTGGTTTAGAGTCATCTTTAAGAGCTTTTTCTGTTAAGTAGTAAACAGTTCCGTCTTTTTCGATTTTCTCTGGTTTGTTGTCAGTTGTATCGTATTTAGCGTTTAGAGAAGCACCTTTCGTATCTTCTTTATCTTCCGCAATTACGTTACCTTCTGTATCAACGTAGTGAACGACTACATCTCCAGTTACTTCTTTATAAACATAGGTTACTTCTGTAGTTCCTTCAGTAACCTTACCAGTTTCAGCACCTTGAGTTGTTGTTGGTACTAATTGGTAAACTTTGCCTTCTGGAGTCGTAATACGTTCTGGTTTCATTCCGTTATCAGAAGTATCATATGGTGTGCTAATTGATCCATCTGTTGTATCTTTAGCATCTTCAGCAATTTTGTTTCCTGCCTCATCTGTATAGTGAACTACTACATTACCTTTTACTTCTTTATAAACGTAGGTTACTTCTTTAGTTTGACCTGATTCTACAGTACCTGTTTCATCACCTTTAGTTGATGCTGGGACTAGTTCGTATACTTTTCCTTCTGCAGTTGTGATACGAGTTGGTTTCATTCCGTTATCTGCAGTGTTGTATTCAGAACCTGGTTTTCCATTGTCAGTATCTTTAGCACCTGAAGCAATATCTTTACCGTCTGCAGTTCCTACTAATGGAGTTCCGTCTTCTGTTTGGTAATTAACGATTACTGATCCAGCTTTTTCATAAACGTAAGTTACATCAGTTTTACCTTCAACTACGTTTCCAGTTTCTGGTTTAGAATCATCTTTAAGACCAGCTTTTGTAATGTAGTATACAGTTCCGTCTTCTGCAGTGATTTTTTCTGGTTTGTTATCAACAGCAGTATCATATTTTTCGCTTAGAGATGCACCTTTAAGGTCGTCTTTATCAGCTGCGATTTTGTTACCTTCTGTGTCAACATAGTGAACTACTACATCACCAGTTACTTCTTTATAAACGTATGTTACTTCTTTAGTTTCTCCAGCAACAACTTTACCAGTTTCTTCACCTTTAGTTGCTGTTGGTACTAATTCGTATA
>NZ_NGVM01000249.1:0-281 GCF_002238115.1 Streptococcus sp. KR
TTGTTTTTTCCAATTCAAGGGGTTCAGTTATCTGATCAGTGACGACCTTTTTTTCTTCGTTTGTATTTATTATTAATTATCGAATTTATTGTACCGTCTTAAAATTATTATTTGCTTTATTAATGCGCTGCAGATTTGAATTCATTTGGTTGTTAACTGAATTCAATGTGCTGTCAATATTAGCACCTTCATAAGTTTGCTCCATTGCGGTTTGCTCCAGTTGTCTGGTATATTGCATCCCTTCCATTAACAAACCAGAGTTGGCATTGTTTGGCTTGACC
>NZ_NGVM01000250.1:0-281 GCF_002238115.1 Streptococcus sp. KR
CACATTCCAAGAGATGAATTTCATGTAATCCCATCCTTTTGTTTGTTTACGTCAATTATAACGTAAATAATCCTTTTGCAATCACTTGGAGATGCCCGAAACGCAGAGAATCCTAATATATTGATCTCGTTTATTCTTATATACATCCTTTGTTTTAACTCAAAATAAGGGTTAAAATACACTTACAACCCCGAAAAGAGGATATTAAAATGAAAACAGCCGTAATTACCGATAGTGCCAGTTACCTTGATCCAGTGGTGGCTGCTAAATACAACATCACC
>NZ_NGVM01000251.1:0-279 GCF_002238115.1 Streptococcus sp. KR
GATTAATGTTAATAATACTGTAATTGTCGACTTTTTCATGATTATCCGCTCCCCGGATCTATCTCTACCTATTAACACTTATAGCGTAACGCGGCAATGTAAATTAAGTGTAAATATTAGGTATCAAGAATGTATAAAATCCATATTACCCTCAGATTACAAATGTTAGGTTTGGATGAAAAACATGCATAAAACTTGTGATTTAGTGTAAAAGTCGGTTTAATAGAAGGTGAACACATTTTTATTATGCAAAAATTTAATTGGGGTGAGATTGAATGA
>NZ_NGVM01000252.1:0-277 GCF_002238115.1 Streptococcus sp. KR
AACGCTTCTCTTTTGGTGTTTTCTTTGATTCAGGAGCCTTATATGCAGGGTTGATTGGATTCGGCCTCCCAATGCTTGTTTATGCTTCTATGGATAAGAATTTATATCGCCAAGGAGAAGAACAAGGTAGTGCTCGTTTTGCGACTTTGAAGGAAATGAGACGGTTTGAAGATGTTGATTTTGATAAGAATATGATTTTTTCAAAACAGGTTAAAATGGGCCTATTTAACTTTCGCTTAGCCTACAATGTTCAGCTCAATAAAAATGTGATTGTCAT
>NZ_NGVM01000253.1:0-277 GCF_002238115.1 Streptococcus sp. KR
CAAGAGATATTCAAGGTGATGTCATTGATTTTGTTCGACTTGTTAAGGGAATTTCCTTTAAAGAAGCTCTAGCCTTTCTTTCTGAAGAACCTTTTCAAAAAGAAGCTATTCAAGAAAAAAGAGAGAGACCATTTTATTATCCTTTAAAGAGAGTAGAAGATTCTAACTGCAGTTTGACTAGATATTACTTAACAGAATGTAGAGGAATCTCAGAAGAAATCATACAAAAGATGATTCAACAAGGTTTGATAGCACAAGCTAGTTGGAAAACAAATGA
>NZ_NGVM01000254.1:0-277 GCF_002238115.1 Streptococcus sp. KR
AACGCTTCTCTTTTGGTGTTTTCTTTGATTCAGGAGCCTTATATGCAGGGTTGATCGGATTCGGCCTCCCACTGCTTGTCTATGCTTCTATGGATAAGAATTTATATCGTCAGGGAGAAGAGCAAGGTAGTGCTCGTTTTGCGACTTTGAAGGAAATGAGACGGTTTGAAGACGTTGATTTTGAGAAGAATATGATTTTTTCAAAACAAGTTAAAATGGGCTTATTTAACTTTCGCTTAGCCTACAATGTTCAGCTCAATAAAAATGTGATTGTCAT
>NZ_NGVM01000255.1:0-277 GCF_002238115.1 Streptococcus sp. KR
ACTAAAAAAAATGAGCCGAACCGTTTATACCTGTCCAAGCTTGATGTGAAAGCTACCGACGTCTATTTACGGGGCGAATATGGGCAAAAAACGCCGCAAACCCTTGGTACGAGCGGAAATGTGAATATCACACTTCCGCGGAAGACCGCTCAAACCCTTGCTACGAGCGGAAATGTGAAAATCACACTTCCGCATAAGTCCGTTGACGAGACCACTCAAACCCTTGGTACGAGCGGAAATGTGAAAATCACACACAATCTAGATAAAGAACCTAAAG
>NZ_NGVM01000256.1:0-277 GCF_002238115.1 Streptococcus sp. KR
GACCCCGATCTTCAAGATGACTTTGAAAAGATGATAGAATGGTCGACTATTTTTGAAGACAAAAAGATTTTACGAGCAAAACTGGATGAGGTTGCATGGTTGTCAGATACGCAAAAGAATGAGTTCAAAGAAATCCGGTACCAAGGATGGGGACGCCTTTCCAAGAAACTTCTTACAGGTATTGTTGACGGAAATGGTCAACGGATCATTGATGAGTTGTGGAATACCAATAAGAACTTTATGCAGATTCAATCCGATGATTCTTTCGCCAAACGAA
>NZ_NGVM01000257.1:0-276 GCF_002238115.1 Streptococcus sp. KR
ATCAAGGAGGTAATGATGTAAATTATGAAGCAGCTTTTCAAAAGCGAAAACAAGCACCTGTAACGGAATCAAATCCTAGTTCTAAACCTAAAGTTACAGAGGTTAGAACAGGAAAAGAGACAGACATTACTACAAGTTATCAGCAACATCTTAAAAGGCTGATTGCGGATAACAATAGCGATATTCAAAGTAGTCAAAAGAAAATTGAAGAGCTACATACTTTGATTGACACAAAGAATAAAGACAATAAGAAATTGCAGTCCATTTATGATGCGA
>NZ_NGVM01000258.1:0-276 GCF_002238115.1 Streptococcus sp. KR
GTTAAGCGCCTGAACACACGCTGCTTCACAGGGTGCCGGACAAACTCTTCCAGTCATATCAGGCAGGTAATTGGTTTTGGTCAATCGGTTAAATGCCTGTTGGTCACGGCTCTGGTATACCAAGTCATTCCATTCGGGAATTAGATTATCATTCGGACAGCCGGCGACGGCACGGCCACCACCATAAAAGACACCATGATGACAAAACGGGATACCGCAGTTCATACAGCGGGCCGCTTGTTCGCGTCGGTCACCGTCACCTAAATCTAATTCCAT
>NZ_NGVM01000025.1:0-17165 GCF_002238115.1 Streptococcus sp. KR
TAGAGTACTTGGTTTGGGACCAAGGTGTCGCAGGTTCGAATCCTGTCTTCCCGATTCATTACAGAGATACGTAAGCGTACCTTTTTTGTTTAACTAGATATTATATACATTAAGAGAGAATCAGTTTGCTTCTCTCTTTTTTTTAATTGGATCTTTGTCAACTGTAGTGGGTTGAAGAAAAGCTAAGCTCGAGAAAGGCCACATTTTGTCCTTTCTTTTTGATATTTAGGGAGATAAAAATCCGTTTTTGAAGTTTTCAAAGTTTCGGAAACCAAAGGCATTTCGTTTGATAAGTTTGATGAGATTATTAGTCGCGTCCAGTTTGGCATTTGAATAGGGGAATTGAAGGGTGTTGACGATTTTCTCTTTGTCCTTTAGAAATGTTTTAAAGACAGTCTGAAAAGGGGATGAACCTCCTTTAGATTGTCCTCAATGAGCCCGAAAAATTTATTCGGTTCCTTATTCTGAAAGTGAAAAAGCAAGAGTCATAGAAATGATAGTGGTGTTTCAAGTCTTCTGAATAGCTCAAAAGCTTGTCTAGAATTTCTTTATTAGTCAAGTGCATACGAAAAGCAGGGTGATTAAAACGTTTATCACTCAATTTACGACTATCCTGCTGAATGAGCTTCTAGTATCGCTTGAGAGCCTTGTATTCATGTGATTTTCGTTCAAATTGATTCATGATTTGAACACGAACAAGACTCATAGCACGGCTAAGATGTTGTACAATGTGAAATCGATCCAACATGATTTTAGCGTTTGGGAGTGAAACAGTCTGGGAGACTGTTTTAGCCTGAGCCTAAAAATTCGAAAGCGAATCTGTTTAGCTAAGGCATAGTAGGAACTAAACAGATCCATAGTAATAATTTTTACCTGACAGCGAACAGCTCTATGGGAGCGAAGAAAGTTATTTCGGATGACAGTTTGTGTTCTACCCTCAAGAACAGCTATGATACTGAGATTGTCAAAATCTTGCTCAATGAATCTCATCTTCATCTACCGATTGAAACAGTCACTCACCTGACTGTTTTAACGTCCAAGGGCATAATTTCAGGCAAATGGCTAAAGTTACACTCAAAGTGAAAGTCATTGAGCTTACGAATGACAGTTGAAGTTGAAATGGCTAGCTGATGTGAAATATCGGTCATAGAAGTCTTTTCAATCAGCTTTTGAGTAATCTTTTGGTTGATGATACGAGGGATTTGGTGATTCCTCTTGACGATAGAAGTCTCAGCCACTATCGTTTTTGAACAGTGATAGCACTTGAATCGACGCTTGCTAAGCAGAATTCTAGCAGTCATACCAGTCGTTTCAAGGTAAGGAATCTTAGACAGTTTTTGAAAGTCATATTTCTTCATTTGACTTCCCACAATGAGGACAAGATGGGGCATCGTATTCCAGTTTAGAGATGATTTACTTGTGGGTATTCCTATTGATAACAGCTAAATTCTCAAACTAAGTTTCACCTCTAGTAAAAGTGGAAGTTACTATGAGAAGTTACCCTTATTGATAGCATCCATAATTTGGATATTAGGATCTTTAATATCAAGTAGTTTTGTGATAAAGTGTAGTTGTTCCATATGATTCTTTCTAATGAGTTGTTTGGTAACTTTTCATTATAGATCTTATGGGACTTTTCTATTGCCACTTTTTTCTTTTTTCCTTTCGTGTTACAATAAAGGTATGAATCAGTATCAGAAAAAGATTGTTAAAGGAACAATTTATTCGCTCCTATCCGGCTTAATCTGGGGAATCTGTGGAATTTTAGGAGAATATTTCTTTACTCATTATCAAGTGTCCTCTGGCTGGATTACCTCTATGCGTTTGACACTGGCAGGGAGTCTTGTGCTCATTTGGTCTGCAGTGCAATTAAAATCGCAAGTGCTAGATATTTGGCGAGATAAGAAAAATTACCTGCCCTTTTTAGCCTATTCTATTTTGGGGATTTTTTCAGTTCAGTATTTTTTCTATCTCTGTGTAGAATACTCAAATGCAGCGACAGCAACTATTTTACAGTTTATTAGCCCTGTCTTTATCCTCTTTTACAATCGCTTGGTTTATCAAAAACGAGCGTCAAAAAGCGCTATTTTTTATGTTTTGGTTGCCATGTTGGGTGTTTGCCTGATGGCGACAAAGGGAGATCTCTCTCAATTATCCATGACACCGCTAGCACTTGTGACGGGTTTGCTGAGTGCCATGGGGGTTATGTTTAATGTTATCTTGCCTCAACCTTTTGCGAAGCGCTATGGTTTTGTACCCACGGTTGGGTGGGGGATGATTTTAGCAGGTTTATTTAGCAATGTTCTCTCACCAGTTTATCAGCTTTCCTTTACTCTTGATATTTGGAGTATCTTGATTTGTCTCATTATCGCTTTCTTTGGGACGGCTTTTGCCTTTTTTATTTCCATGAAGGCAGTGTCCTTGGTTTCTCCTTTGGTGGTTTCTGTCATTAGTGCCAGTGAACCTCTCTCCTCTGCTCTCTTGAGTGTTTTGTTTTTAGGATTGGTGGTGGATTGGTCCCTTCTTCTAGCTATGGCCCTGATTATTTTACCCATGATTTTCCTATCGATAGAAGAAGCGAAAGAAAGTAAATAAAAAGTCTTTTCTTAATTCTAAAAGTGTGCTATACTAGAATAGTCAATAAAACACGGGGAGATAGTTGTGAAGAGTGTTTTTAGGTTGTATCGGTAGGGGCTTGCTTTTACCGACAGCACGTTTTATCTCACATCCCTAAAAATCATACCTAAAAACAAACAAAAAGGCTTCAAATTTGAAGCCTTTTTTGGTAGAATAGGTATCATTAGAATGAACTAGGAGGCGCCTATGACTGCTACAAAAATGAACGCACAAGAAATTATCCAATTTATCGCCAATGCTGAGAAGAAAACCAGTGTAAAAGTAACCTTTGAGGGAGAACTTGCACCTGCTGTACCTAGCTCTGTTGTCAAACTAGGGAATGTCCTATTTGGAGACTGGAAGGATGTAGCTCCTCTTCTCGATGGTTTGGTAGAAAATCAAGACTATGTTGTTGAGCAAGACGCTCGTAATTCTGCAGTTCCCTTGCTAGATAAACGTGCTATCAACGCTCGTATTGAGCCGGGTGCGATTATCCGTGATCAGGTTGAAATTGGTGACAATGCTGTTATCATGATGGGAGCAGTTATCAATATCGGTGCTGAAATTGGTGCAGGAACCATGATTGACATGGGTGCTATCCTTGGTGGCCGTGCTATCGTGGGGAAAAACAGTCACGTTGGTGCAGGTGCAGTTTTGGCAGGTGTGATTGAGCCAGCTAGTGCTGAACCAGTCCGTGTCGGAGACAATGTTCTCATCGGGGCCAATGCAGTGGTTATCGAAGGAGTTCAAATCGGTAGTGGTTCAGTTGTCGCGGCAGGAGCTATCGTTACCCAAGATGTCCCAGAAAACGTGGTGGTAGCAGGTGTTCCAGCTCGTATCATCAAAGAGATTGATGCCCAAACTCAACAAAAAACAGCGCTAGAAGATGCGCTTCGTACCTTGTAATTGTAAATGAAAAATAGAGGCGGAACTCTTTTCTAGCCTCTTTCTGCTATATAGGAGGACAGATAGATGTTAGATTTGATTCAGACTAGACGAGATTTGCACCAGATTCCAGAGATTGGCTTGGAGGAGTTCAAGACTCATGCTTATTTGATGGATGTGATTGAGAAATTGACTGCGGGCAAGGACTTTGTTCAAGTTCGTACTTGGCAGACAGGTATTTTGGTCTACTTACAGGGAAGTCAGCCAGAGCTTACCATTGGTTGGCGGACAGATATTGATGGTCTACCTATTGTTGAACAAACAGGCCTTCCTTTTGCTTCTCAGCACCAAGGTCGTATGCACGCTTGTGGACATGATTTCCACATGACCATTGCCTTGGGTTGTCTTGAGCGTGCACTGGAGGAGCAACCAAAGAACAATCTGCTTTTCCTATTTCAACCTGCTGAAGAGAATGAAGCAGGTGGGATGCTCATGTATGAGGATGGTGCTTTTGGAGACTGGTTGCCAGACCAATTTTATGGTCTCCATGTCCGTCCAGATTTGAAGGTTGGTCAGATCGCGACCAATACCCATACACTCTTTGCAGGGACCTGTGAGGTGAAGATTCGTTTCAAAGGAAAAGGAGGACATGCAGCCTTTCCACATGAAGCCAATGACGCCTTGGTAGCGGCTAGTTACTTTGTAACCCAAGTGCAGTCAGTGGTCAGCCGAAATGTCAACCCAATCGAGGGAGCGGTGGTGACCTTTGGAGTTTTCCAAGCTGGAACAACCAACAATGTCATCACAGACACAGCCTTTTTACATGGAACTATTCGGGCCTTGACTCAGGACATGAGTCTCTTGGTTCAAAAGAGGGTCAAAACAGTTGCAGAAGGAGTTGCAGCTGCCTTTGATATGGAAGTCGAAGTTGAACTCAAGCAAGGTGGTTACCTGCCTGTTGAGAACAATCCAGCCTTGGCGCGTGAACTGATGGATTTCTTTGAAGAAAAAGACGGAATTGAGTTAATTGATATTGAACCTGCTATGACAGGTGAAGACTTTGGTTATCTCCTTTCGAAGGTAGACGGTGTTATGTTTTGGTTGGGTATCGATAGTCCCTACGCTCTTCATCACCCTCAGATGAGTCCTAAGGAAGAAGCATTAGCTATTGGGGTGGATGCGGTCTCTAGTTTCCTCAAAAAGAAGGCAGCAGAGTAGAGGGGTTGTCTATGAAATCGGAATTACGTAAGCAAGTCTTACAAGAAATGAAGGTTTTACCTCGAGAGCAAAAACAATTTATAGACCAAGCTTTAACTGAGCGACTTTTACACCATCCCTTCTACCAAGAAGCTAAGGTCATCGCAAGCTACCTCTCTTTTCCTCATGAGTTTCAAACGCAGGAACTGATTGAGCAGGCGCTGAAGGACGGCAAGAAGGTTCTGATACCCAAAACTTATCCCAAGGGGTGCATGGACTTTGTAGTCTATAATCCGCAACAACTGGTCAAAACTTCCTTTGGCTTACTGGAACCACAGGGAGATTTGGAAGTGGTGGATGCCTCTCAGATTGATTTGATTCATGTTCCTGGTCTGGCTTTTACGACGGAAGGATATCGGATTGGATACGGTGGAGGCTATTATGACCGCTATCTGGAACATTTTTCTGGTCATACTTTGAGTACGGTTTATCCTTATCAAATTCAGGATTTTATCCCTGAAAAGCATGATATTCCTGTTCAGGAGGTTTTAATTGATGAAGGAAATCTTTGGTAGACGTTACCCTGTAACGAGTTGCTTCCTCTTAGTGACGGCCTTGGTGTTTCTACTAATGTTGGTGACTACAGGTGGAAACTTTGACAGGGCGGATACCTTATTTCGATTTGGAGCCATGTATGGGCCTGCTATTCGGCTCTTTCCCGAGCAGATTTGGCGTCTCTTTTCTGCCATTTTTGTTCATATTGGGTGGGAGCATTTCATTGTTAATATGCTTTCGCTCTATTATCTTGGTAGGCAAGTAGAGGAAATTTTCGGATCCAAGAAGTTTTTCTTTCTCTATCTTTTATCAGGAATGATGGGCAATCTCTTTGTTTTTGTATTTAGTCCCAAATCCTTAGCAGCAGGAGCCTCTACCTCTCTTTATGGGCTATTTGCCGCGATTATTGTTCTTCGCTATGCTACTCGGAACCCCTATATCCAGCAGCTAGGCCAATCTTATCTGACACTTTTTGTGGTTAACATTATTGGAAGTGTTCTGATTCCAGGAATCAGCCTAGCAGGCCATATCGGTGGTGCAGTCGGCGGAGCATTTCTAGCAATTATCTTTCCAGTTCGAGGAGAAAGAAGGATGTATGGTACCAGCCAGAGGTTAGGAGCGGTAGTGTTATTCGTAGGACTCGCAGTTTTGCTTTTCTACAAGGGAATGGGGTTGTGACGACTAATATGTAAACTTGAATAAGAAAAAAAGCTACTTGAAAAATGAGTAGCTTTTAATGGTTTTGGAACTATTCGAACCAACACAGCTCTAAAAATAAGTCTTTGTGTGTAGATGATTTGAGAAAGTGAGCGCCCATTCTATCGCGAAGAAGTCATTTGTAAATAAGTTTTTTTGCAGAAAATTGAGAATGGTGTGCTTTTTTATTTCTTTTGTATCGTAAGTTTCTAGAATATAGTGTTGTATCAGTCTTATTATATATTTTAAAAATAGAAAATGTTATAATATTAGAAATTGATTGAAGAATTATTAGAATAAAAGAGGTATAAAGTTGGAAAATTGTGTTTACATTATTTCAGGCCCCCCAGGCGTTGGGAAAAGTACTGTTAGTAAAGAGTTAGCTTATTCTTTTGATAAAAGTGCAGTTATAGAGGGGGATTTGATTTACTTAATGATTAAAGGTGGTATAGTGGCTCCCTGGGAAGATGAGGGCTATTACATGGATTTGTTTTGGGACAATATCATCAGCTTGACCAATAATTTTATAACTCGAGGCATCTCTGTCGTAATAGAGTATGTCATTTTTGAATACCAACTGAAGAAAATTGCTTCTTTCTTAAAAGAAAAACAAATTGGTCTAAAATATTGTGTCTTAATGGCCGAAGAAAAAACCTTGAAAGATAGGGATGATTCTCGAAAAGAAATTGAAAGAGTGGGCAACTTATCAATACAAGCAAGAAGTGAGTTTCTAGCTAAAAATAAGGAGAAGGAAAAACATTTTCTGTATACAGATGATTTAGACGTCCCCAAAATAGCAAATATCATTAAAACTTCAAATCGATTTTTGATTGAAAATCTGTAATCCATCATTAAGGACCGAAGTTGAGTTGGTAGATTTAGAGACATATCTCATAAATCTTTAAATTGTATGTAAATTTGTAAAATAATTAAGTCTCCAGAGTCAACTTGCTGGAGACTTAATTTATTAACTGGAAACTAATTCTATTCCCCCTCAGCTAATTCTTTTCCCAATTGGATGAGGTAATCTTTCAAGTCATCTTTGACTTGTGGGTGCTTGAGGGCATAGTCAATAGATGTTTTCATAAAGCCAAACTTATCCCCAACGTCGTAACGAGCTCCTGTAAATTCACGAGCGAAAACACGTTGCGTTTTATTAAGTGTATCAATAGCGTCGGTAAGCTGGATTTCATTTCCAGCGCCAGGAGCTTGATTTTCTATGATATCAAAAATTTCAGGTGTCAGAAGATAGCGTCCGATGATTGCCAAATCACTTGGAGCATCTTCTGGAGCTGGTTTTTCAACGAAAGTTTCGACACTGTAGAGACCATTAATCCCTTCACCCTGAGGAGCGATAACTCCATATGCTGAAACTTCTTCATGAGGGACAGGCATAACAGCAATTGTTGATGCGTGAGTCGACTCGTAATCATTCATCAATTGTTTTGTCAAAGGTATAGCGTTGTCATCTGTGATATCCATTAGGTCGTCACCAAGCATGACAACGAAGGGTTCATTCGCCACAAAAGCTTTTGCTTGTAAGACAGCATCGCCAAGACCACGAGGATGGCTTTGACGGATAAAGTGAAGGCGAATGCCAGTTGTTTCGTCGACTAATTTTAGCAAGTCATGTTTGCCTTTTTCTTTGAGGTTGTATTCAAGCTCAAAGTTTGAGTCAAAGTGGTCTTCAATAGAACGTTTTGATTTACCAGTGACAACCAGAATATCTTCAATACCTGATTTAAGAGCTTCTTCGACGATAAATTGGATAGTTGGTTTGTCCACAATTGGCAACATTTCTTTAGCAAGTGCTTTGGTTGCTGGTAAAAATCGAGTCCCGAGTCCAGCGGCAGGGATGACTGCCTTTCTAACTTTTGATGTCATAAGAATCCTTTCTTTAGAGGGTTAAGACCACTCATTTTCTGCTTTAAATTCATTGTTCATGATGTCATAAATGGCATCTTTGATATTGGTTCCGTGGTAGATAACTTGATAAATGGCTTGTGTAATGGGCATATAGACTCCAAGTTCTTGCGCTAGTTCGTAGGCTGCTCGAGTCGTTGAGATTCCTTCGATTACCATGCCCATATTGGCTTCGATATTAGCTAGAGATTCTCCACGACCAAGGGCATCTCCAGCTCTCCAGTTACGAGAGTGGATGGAAGTTCCCGTTACAATCAAATCTCCCACACCAGATAAGCCGCTATAGGTCAATGGATTGGCTCCGAGTGCTACCCCTAGACGAGTAATTTCTGCCAAACCTCGAGCGATGATGGCTGCCTTAGCATTGTCACCAAATCCCAAACCATGTAAAGCTCCAGCACCGACAGCAATAATATTTTTGAGAGCACCAGCGGTTTCCACCCCGATAACATCCGTATTGGTATAAAGTCGGAAGTAGTGATTACTAAAGAGCTCTTGAGCGTATTGAGCGGTTTGTAAGTCTTTAGAAGCAGCGGTGATTAAAGTTAGGTCACGCACAATGGTTTCTTCTGCATGACTAGGTCCTGAAACAACGACAATATCACTGCGGAGATGTTCAGGAATTTCTTCGTCAAGGATAGTTGATAATCGTTTATGGCTATCAGGTTCTAATCCCTTTGATGCGTGCATGATGATAGCCTTATGGTCCAAGGTTTTTGCAACTTGTTGGGCAACAAGTCGTGTCACTTTTGTTGGGACAACAAACAAAATCGCATCTACATCTTTCAGTGCCTCTGCTAAGTCGGTGTAGGCAATGATATTTTCATCTAGAACGACATCTTTAAAGTAGTGTTTGTTAGTATGATAGGTATTAATTTCATTGATTTGCTCGGGAATGTTTCCCCAAATACGTACCTCGTGTCCATTGTCATTTAAGACTTGTGAAAGGGCAGTTCCCCAAGAACCAGGCCCCAAGACGGCGATGGTTTGTTTTTCCATATTCCCCTCCTTTATAACCTTCTTTTTACTATTTTACCATAAAAACCTTTATCATGCATTACTGTAGATGAAAGCGCACTAATTTGTATCAAGGAGACTTCTTTGACAAGTTCCCACTTTTTTGCTAGAATAACATCACACAAACAGAATGAGAAGGAGCTGACGGACTGTCGCTCCCTTTTGTCTATCTTTCAAGGAGAAAGTATGCTGATTCAGAAAATAAAAACCTACAAGTGGCAGGCCTTGGCTTCGCTCCTGATGACAGGCTTGATGGTTGCCAGTTCACTTCTGCAACCGCGTTATCTGCAGGAAGTGTTAGACGCCCTACTTGCTGGGAAATATGAAGCTATTTATAGTATCGGGATTTGGTTGATTGGTGTGGCCTTGGTCGGTCTAGTTGCTGGTGGGCTCAATGTTGTCCTCGCAGCCTATATTGCCCAAGGAGTTTCATCTGACCTTCGGGAGGACGCCTTCCGTAAAATACAAACCTTTTCTTATGCCAATATTGAACAGTTTAATGCGGGAAATCTAGTCGTTCGTATGACAAACGACATCAACCAGATTCAGAACGTCATCATGATGACATTCCAAATTCTTTTCAGACTTCCCCTCTTGTTCATCGGTTCGTTTATCTTGGCGGTTCAAACCTTACCTTCTCTGTGGTGGGTGATTGTTCTCATGGTAGTCTTGATTTTTGGTTTGACTGCTGTCATGATGGGTATGATGGGGCCTCGTTTTGCCAAGTTTCAAACCCTTCTTGAGCGCATCAATGCCATTGCCAAGGAAAATCTGCGCGGTGTTCGTGTGGTCAAGTCCTTTGTCCAAGAAAAAGAGCAGTTTGCTAAGTTTACGGAGGTTTCAGACGAGCTTCTCGGTCAAAATCTTTACATCGGTTATGCCTTTTCAGTAGTGGAACCTTTCATGATGTTGGTCGGTTATGGGGCGGTATTCCTCTCTATTTGGCTAGTTGCAGGGATGGTTCAGTCGAATCCGTCAGTTGTTGGCTCCATTGCTTCCTTTGTCAATTACCTAAGCCAGATTATCTTTACCATTGTCATGGTTGGATTTTTGGGAAATTCTGTCAGCCGTGCCATGATTTCCATGCGTCGTATTCGAGAAATTCTGGATGCAGAGCCAGCTATGACTTTCAAGGATGTCCCAGATGAAGAGTTGGTCGGAAGTCTTAGCTTTGAAAATGTGACCTTTACCTATCCAATGGATAAGGAACCGATGCTGAAAGATGTGAGCTTTACTATTGAACCTGGTCAGATGATTGGTGTAGTTGGAGCCACTGGTGCAGGAAAATCAACCTTGGCTCAATTGATTCCACGTCTCTTTGACCCGCAGGAAGGGGCTATCAAAATCGGTGGCAAGGATATTCGAGAAGTGAGTGAGGGGACCCTGCGTAAAACAGTTTCTATCGTTCTCCAACGTGCCATTCTCTTTAGTGGAACGATTGCAGACAACTTGAGACAGGGTAAGGGAGATGCTACTCTATTTGAAATGGAACGCGCAGCCAATATTGCCCAAGCCAGCGAATTCATTCATCGTATGGAGAAAACCTTTGAAAGTCCAGTTGAGGAACGGGGAACCAATTTCTCTGGTGGGCAAAAACAAAGGATGTCGATTGCGCGTGGGATTGTCAGCAATCCACGTATTCTGATTTTTGATGATTCGACCTCAGCTTTGGATGCCAAGTCAGAGCGCCTGGTGCAAGAAGCCTTGAATAAGGAATTAAAGGGAACAACAACCATTATCATCGCGCAAAAGATTAGCTCGGTTGTTCATGCAGATAAAATCTTGGTTCTAGATCAAGGACGATTGATTGGTCAAGGCACGCATGCAGACTTAGTTGCCAACAATGCCGTTTACCGTGAAATCTACGAAACACAGAAAGGAAAGGAGGAGTAAAATGAAGACAGTTCAATTTTTTTGGAATTATTTTAAAGTCTATAAGCTATCATTTGTAGTTGTTATCCTGATGATTGTTTTAGCGACTCTTGCCCAAGCCCTCTTTCCAGTCTTTTCTGGACAAGCGGTAACAGAGCTAGCCAATTTAGTTCAAGCTTATCAAAATGGCAATCCAGAACATGTTTGGCAAAGCCTATCAGGAATCATGGTCAATCTTGGTCTGCTGGTTTTAGTTCTGTTTATCTCTAGTGTGATATACATGTGCCTCATGACGCGCGTGATTGCAGAGTCGACCAACGAGATGCGCAAAGGCCTCTTTGGGAAGCTTGCTCGCTTGACGGTTTCTTTCTTTGACCGCCGACAAGATGGCGATATCTTGTCTCGTTTTACCAGTGATTTGGATAATATCCTCCAAGCCTTTAACGAAAGCTTGATTCAGGTCATGAGCAACATCGTTCTATACATTGGTCTGATTCTTGTCATGTTTTCGAGAAATGTGACGCTGGCCCTCATCACTATCGCCAGCACACCAGTTGCCTTCCTCATGCTGATTTTTATCGTAAAAATGGCACGCAAATACACCAACCTCCAGCAGAAAGAGGTAGGGAAGCTCAACGCCTATATGGATGAGAGTATCTCAGGCCAAAAAGCTGTCATTGTGCAAGGAATTCAAGAGGATATGATGGCAGGATTTCTTGAACAAAATGAGCGCGTGCGCAAGGCAACCTTTAAAGGAAGAATGTTCTCAGGAATTCTTTTCCCTGTCATGAATGGTATGAGTTTGGTTAACACAGCCGTCGTCATCTTTGCTGGTTCAGCTGTACTTTTGAATGATAAGTCTATTGAAACAAGTACAGCCTTAGGTTTGATTGTTATGTTTGCCCAATTTTCACAGCAGTACTACCAGCCGATTATCCAAGTTGCAGCTAGTTGGGGAAGTCTTCAGTTGGCCTTTACAGGTGCTGAACGGATTCAGGAAATGTTTGACTCAGAGGAAGAAATTCGACCTGAGAAGGCGCCGATCTTTACTAAGTTGCAAGAAGGTGTTGAAATTAGTCATATTGATTTTTCATACCTACCTGATAAACCTATTTTGAAAGATGTCAGCATTTCTGCCCCTAAAGGCCAGATGACAGCAGTTGTTGGTCCGACAGGGTCAGGGAAAACGACTATTATGAACCTCATCAATCGCTTTTATGATGTTGATGCTGGTGGTATTTATTTTGACGGAAAAGACATTCGTGACTATGACTTGGATAGTCTCAGAAGTAAGGTGGGAATTGTCTTGCAAGATTCGGTCTTGTTTAGCGGAACGATTCGAGACAATATCCGTTTTGGTGTGCCCGATGCTAGTCAAGAAATGGTTGAGGTAGCAGCCAAGGCAACCCACATTCACGACTATATCGAAAGTTTGCCTGATAAATACGATACTCTTATAGATGATGACCAGAGCATCTTCTCAACTGGGCAAAAGCAATTGATTTCTATCGCTCGAACCCTGATGACAGATCCAGAAGTTCTCATTCTAGATGAAGCAACTTCAAACGTAGATACGGTGACAGAAAGTAAGATTCAGCATGCCATGGAGGCGGTTGTAGCAGGCAGAACCAGTTTTGTCATTGCCCATCGTTTGAAGACCATCCTCAATGCAGACCAGATTATTGTCCTTAAAGATGGAGAAGTCATTGAACGTGGTAACCACCATGAACTCTTGAAGCTAGGTGGCTTCTATTCAGAACTCTATCACAATCAATTTGTTTTCGAATAAGAAAGAAGTTGTCCTATGTGGACAGCTTTTTCTTGTCCATAAAAAATTTTTATCACAGCCTTAAAAAAAACATATTAGACGAAAGTCATTTTGAGTGATATGATAGGACTATCGTTATACTCAATGAAAATCAAAGAGTAAACTAGGAAGCTAGCCGCAAGCTGTACTTGAGTACGGTAAGGCGACGCTGACGTGGTTTGAATTTGATTTTCGAAGAGTATTAACATTCGAAAGGAGAGACATCATGCCTAGAACGGTTGTAGGAGTTGCTGCAAATCTATGTCCCGTAGACGCGGAAGGCAAAAACATTCATTCATCTGTATCTTGTAGATTCGCAGAGAGCATTCGTCAAGTCGGTGGTCTCCCTTTAGTCATTCCTGTTGGTGATGAGTCAGTTGTACGCGATTATGTAGAAATGATTGACAAACTTATCTTGACAGGCGGTCAAAATGTCCATCCTCAATTTTATGGAGAGAAAAAGACCATCGAGAGCGATGATTACAATCTGGTTCGTGATGAGTTTGAACTGGCCCTCTTAAAGGAAGCTCTCCGCCAGAATAAACCAATTATGGCAATCTGTCGCGGTGTCCAACTTGTCAATGTTGCCTTTGGTGGAACGCTCAATCAAGAAATCGAAGGTCACTGGCAAGGCCTACCTTTCGGAACGTCTCACTCTATTGAGACAGTAGAAGGAAGCGTAGTAGCCAAGCTGTTTGGAAAAGAAAGTCAGGTCAATTCCGTTCATCGTCAGAGTATTAAAGATTTGGCACCTAATTTCCGTGTAACTGCTATTGATCCAAGAGACCAAACCATCGAAGCGATTGAGTCTATCGATGAGCACCGCATTATCGGTTTGCAGTGGCATCCAGAGTTTCTGGTTAATGAAGAAGATGGCAATTTAGAATTATTTGAGTATTTATTGAATGAACTGTGACGACTGGGACATCTGGTCGTTCTTTATTTTATTTTTTCAAAATTTTTGGAATGTGGCATTTTTACGCAAACGTTTGAATTCTGATAAAAATTGGAGAAATTCGACAAAAAAACTTGAAAAAAACGAAGGTAAACGTTATGATAGAAAAGAAGAAATATTGGAGGAATAACATGTCACATATTAAATTTGATTATTCAAAAGTTTTAGACAAATTTGTTGCACCACATGAAGTGGAATACATGCAATCACAAGTAACAGCAGCAGATGAATTGATCCGTAAAGGAACTGGTGCTGGTAGCGACTTCTTGGGATGGTTGGACCTTCCTGAAAATTACGACCGCGAAGAATTTGACCGCATCTTGAAAGCTGCTGAGCAAATCAAATCAGACAGCGATGTTTTGGTTGTGATTGGTATAGGTGGATCTTACCTTGGTGCCAAAGCAGCAATCGACTTCTTGAACCACCACTTTGCAAACTTGCAAACAAAAGAAGAACGCAAGGCTCCACAAATCCTTTACGCAGGAAACTCAATCTCATCTACTTACCTTGCTGACTTGGTAGAGTATGTTGCAGACAAAGACTTCTCAGTAAACGTGATTTCTAAATCAGGTACAACAACTGAACCAGCGATTGCTTTCCGTGTCTTCAAAGAACTCTTGGTTAAGAAATACGGTCAAGAAGAAGCAAACAAACGTATCTATGCAACAACAGACCGCCAAAAAGGTGCTGTTAAGGTTGAAGCAGACGCTAACGGTTGGGAAACATTTGTTGTTCCAGATGATATCGGTGGACGCTTCTCAGTATTGACAGCCGTTGGTTTGCTTCCAATCGCAGCATCAGGAGCTGACATCAAAGCCCTTATGGAAGGTGCGAATGCAGCTCGCAAAGACTACACTTCAGATAAAATCTCTGAAAACGAAGCTTACCAATACGCAGCTGTTCGTAACATTCTTTACCGTAAAGGCTATGCAACTGAGATCTTGGTAAACTACGAGCCATCACTTCAATACTTCTCAGAATGGTGGAAACAATTGGCTGGTGAATCAGAAGGAAAAGACCAAAAAGGTATCTACCCAACTTCAGCCAACTTCTCAACTGACTTGCACTCACTTGGTCAATTTATCCAAGAAGGAACTCGTATTATGTTTGAAACAGTTGTCCGTGTTGACAAACCTCGTAAGAATGTGATTATCCCTAGCTTGGAAGAAGACCTTGACGGACTTGGTTACCTTCAAGGAAAAGACGTTGACTTTGTAAATAAAAAAGCGACTGACGGTGTTCTTCTTGCCCACACAGATGGTGATGTACCAAACATGTACGTGACTCTTCCAGAGCAAGACGCTTTCACTCTTGGTTACACAATCTACTTCTTCGAATTGGCTATCGCCCTTTCAGGTTACTTGAATGCTATCAACCCATTTGACCAACCAGGTGTTGAAGCTTACAAACGTAACATGTTCGCCCTTCTTGGAAAACCAGGATTTGAAGAATTGAGTAAAGAACTTAACGCACGTCTATAATAGAAGAAAAGAGTGGTTTGTCCACTCTTTTTACTCTCTTTATTCATAGAAATTGGACTCAGCCAAGACTTGTGATATAATATAGAGAGCAAAAAGGCAGACGCCTAGAGACTTTATAGGAGAAACTATGTCAAAAGATATCCGCGTACGTTACGCACCAAGTCCAACAGGACTACTACACATCGGGAATGCCCGTACAGCATTGTTCAACTACCTTTACGCACGTCATCATGGTGGAACTTTTATCATTCGTATCGAAGATACTGACCGTAAACGTCATGTCGAGGATGGTGAACGTTCACAGCTTGAAAACCTTCGCTGGTTAGGTATGGATTGGGATGAAAGCCCAGAAACACATGAAAATTACCGCCAGTCTGAGCGTTTGGACTTGTATCAAAAATACATCGACCAACTGTTAGCTGAAGGAAAAGCCTATAAATCTTACGTTACAGAAGAAGAGTTGGCAACTGAACGCGAACGCCAAGAAGCAGCTGGTGAAACACCACGCTACATCAATGAATACCTTGGTATGAGTGAAGAAGAAAAAGCAGCTTACATCGCAGAACGCGAAGCAGCAGGAATTATCCCCACTGTTCGCTTGGCTGTCAATGAGTCAGGTATCTACAAGTGGCATGATATGGTCAAAGGTGATATCGAATTTGAAGGTGGCAATATCGGTGGTGACTGGGTTATCCAAAAGAAAGATGGTTACCCAACTTACAACTTTGCCGTTGTTATCGATGACCACGATATGCAAATCTCTCATGTTATCCGTGGAGACGACCACATTGCTAATACACCAAAACAGCTCATGGTTTATGAAGCACTTGGTTGGGAAGCTCCAGAGTTTGGTCACATGACCTTGATTATCAACTCTGAGACTGGTAAGAAGTTATCTAAACGTGATACTAATACACTTCAATTTATCGAAGACTACCGAAAGAAAGGTTACCTTCCAGAAGCAGTCTTTAACTTTATAGCTCTTCTTGGTTGGAACCCAGGTGGCGAAGATGAAATCTTCTCTCGTGAAGAACTCATTAAACTTTTCGATGAAAACCGCCTCAGCAAGTCACCAGCAGCCTTTGACCAGAAAAAACTCGACTGGATGAGCAATGATTATATCAAGAATGCAGACCTAGAAACTATCTTTGAAATGGCAAAACCATTCTTAGAGGAAGCAGGCCGTTTAACTGACAAGGCTGAAAAATTAGTTGAGCTCTATAAACCACAAATGAAATCAGTAGATGAGATTATCCCATTGACAGATCTCTTCTTCTCAGATTTCCCTGAATTGACAGAAGCAGAGCGCGAAGTCATGGCGGGAGAAACAGTCCCAACAGTTCTTGAAGCTTTCAAAACAAAACTTGAAGCGATGACAGATGATGAATTTGTAACAGAAAATATCTTCCCACAAATCAAAGCTGTTCAAAAAGAAACAGGTATCAAAGGGAAAAATCTCTTCATGCCAATTCGTATTGCTGTTTCAGGTGAAATGCATGGACCAGAATTACCAGATACAATTTTCTTGCTTGGACGTAAAAAATCAATTCAGCATATCGAAAACATGCTAAAAGAAATCTCTAAATAAGAAGGATGCAACAATGGACATCTGGGAAAAGATGTACGAAGAAGCACAGAAACTATACAATCCACATGAAGTATCTGATTTTGTTTATGCTAATCATGTCGTTGCCGCAGTAGAAGCAGAAGATGGGCAAATATTTACAGGATTCTGTATGGAGGGAACCTGTGGTGTTTTCCATCTCTGCGCAGAACGGGTGGCACTCTTTAATATGTACCAATTTTCAGGACAAACTAAGGTTAAGAAAGTATTAGCCTTTCGAGATAAACCACCTTATGGTGGAAGTTCAGCTATGCCTTGCGGTGCTTGCAGAGAATTTCTCTTAGAGATGAACGCTGAAAATAAAGATGCAGAATTCATGATGGACTACGATACAAGAAAGACAGTGAAAGTAGCAGAACTAATTCCCTATTGGTGGGGAGAAGAACGTGCTTCTAAGTTTAATGAGAAATAGAAGAGTCAGTATAATTCTGGCTCTTTTTACTTAATTTTAAAAAAACAGAAAAAGTAGTTGACAAAGTTAGAAAAGTCTGTATAATAGTAAGAGTTGAAAATAACAACTCAGGTCCGTTGGTCAAG
>NZ_NGVM01000259.1:0-274 GCF_002238115.1 Streptococcus sp. KR
TCAGATCTTGGTATTGATCAGCAATCTCTTTTTGACTAACTCCATATTTAAGAGCATACTTAGCCCCGTCTTTTTGCATTTCTGTCACGGTCTTAATGGCAGTTTTAGCCTTGTCACCGCCCGTAACCAGTAAGTTTTGGTTTACTTTATAAACATTTTGAAGTTCAGTTGCTTTTTTAGCGCCAGAAAAAGCTGCTGCTCCCAATGTCCCCATCGCTACGCTGGCACCTAGTAAACTACCTTTAATTGATCCAAATGAATTTTTAAATTTATT
>NZ_NGVM01000260.1:0-274 GCF_002238115.1 Streptococcus sp. KR
TCCATTACCTTAGTGAGTCGTCTAACATCACTATACATCGGGACTTTAGGGTTACTGTATGCCGTACTAATAAAAAATGTTTGTCGGTTACTGGTTTGAACTTGTCCAGAAGTGACCTTAGAAATCACATCTGAATTAAAATTTTCATCCCCGTATTCATCCACAGTGGCAAAAAGAAAATGAAACGCATCTAATTGAGCACTCCCGGCGGTCATTCGTAATATTTGGTTTTGAGTTTTTGTGGATTTCAAAACATCATCATTAATCGCAATGT
>NZ_NGVM01000261.1:0-273 GCF_002238115.1 Streptococcus sp. KR
GACGTTCTTAAATTACCCGTAATTGATTCACCTTAACCAATTACTGATACAACGTCATGACTGCAATAATCATTAACTTTGTTCTGAAACATATCCATGAGCGAAGTCATCATATAGCCGTCTGGTTGACTAGTCTTCTTGTTAGCTGAAACAATAATCCGTTTCAAATCCGTGTCTAAAGTTTCTTGATAATCGGTGTTTAATTCAAATGATAGGGCTTCCTGGGCATTCTGAATGCTCTTAGCTTGTTTACTGACTGCTGACTTAGCTTTA
>NZ_NGVM01000262.1:0-273 GCF_002238115.1 Streptococcus sp. KR
AACGATTCTTTTGTTTTACTCGGATTTTCTAATCACATATATATATCACCAAGATCGAACATCAGTTCTAATACATGGAATAAATTGATTAGTAATCGAGATATTGATTTTACACCTTATTTAAAATCAGCCGATGCACAGACCACATATGAAGCAAAAAGTGACTTTAATCAAACACTTGCAACTCTCGTAACACAAGACAGCTTCAATAATCAGATTGTAAGTTATGTGAAACAAGCAGATCTTGATAGTCAATTGACTAATTATGACAAA
>NZ_NGVM01000263.1:0-270 GCF_002238115.1 Streptococcus sp. KR
TCGCTAGTTTCCATCCTTTTCCATCCTTAAAATGATGGTATCGCTCTTTTGTGTTGGTCAGTCTTTTCTTGGTAAAACGACCTGTTGCTTGTCCTGTTTTGACACTAGCTTTTCCAAGGTTATAAGAAAGGCGACTGTAGCGTTTCCCTTTTCTAATTGTCTCTTGAAGTGTGCGATAGCCTTCTAAATCTTCATTTTCTGAAGCTAACTCTCCACCTTCACGTCCAAGGACATAAAGAAAAGTTTTGGCTTTCCTACTGACTTTTTTGG
>NZ_NGVM01000264.1:0-270 GCF_002238115.1 Streptococcus sp. KR
TCGCTAGTTTCCATCCTTTTCCATCCTTAAAATGATGGTATCGCTCTTTTGTGTTAGCTAGTCTCTTCTTCGTAAAACGACCTGTTGCTTGTCCTGTTTTGACACTAGCTTTCCCCAGATTATAAGAAATTCGGCTGTAGCGTTTTCCTTTTCTAATGGTCTCTTGTAGCGTGCGATAACCTTCTAAATCTTCATTTTCTGAAGCTAACTCTCCGCCTTCACGTCCAAGGACATAAAGAAAAGTTTTGGCTTTCCTACTAACTTTTTTGG
>NZ_NGVM01000265.1:0-268 GCF_002238115.1 Streptococcus sp. KR
GAGAATCCTATCTTATACTTGAACAGTTTGGAAGAGATTGAACAAGTATTGTCTCATGTAGAAATTGAAAAAGAAGATTCAGATATTGAGATTGAATCACCAAGTGAAAGCCAGGAAATAGATCTGTTTTCCTATCTGGAAGAGGATAATGAAAAGGAAAAGGATAAGGAAACAGAAACGCTTATTTCAGGTATAGAAGAGACGGATGTCCCCGTTCAAGATTTTGTTTTTCCAGATGATTTAGAGGACTTTTATCCTAAGACAAATC
>NZ_NGVM01000266.1:0-267 GCF_002238115.1 Streptococcus sp. KR
TGTCAGGTTTTTTTATTTGAACTCATTTAAGATGAATTTACGAAGGAGCAGAAAACATGGTCGAGTCAGCAGAAAAACAATGGTACGTATTGCATACTTATTCCGGATATGAAAACAAGGTTAAGATGAACCTTGATAGCCGAAAAGAATCAATGGGCATGCAGGATTACATTTTTAGAACAGTCGTTCCGGAACAAGAGGAACACGAAGTTAAAAATGGTAAAGACAAAGTCAAAATGGAAAAGGAATTTCCCGGATATGTTTTGG
>NZ_NGVM01000267.1:0-264 GCF_002238115.1 Streptococcus sp. KR
ATAACCAACCAATATTGGATAAAAATGGGAAACCAGAAACAGTTACATTCTTTGGTTTGGTACCAGTTTTTGATGTTAGTCAGACAGAAGGAAAGGAGATGCCAAAAGCTGCAGAAGTGAAAGAACAGCTGACTGATTTGGACTATGCAAATCTTTACCGTGCCCTAATGGCTATTGCAAAAGAAAATGATGTATCGGTTCGATTTGAAGAGATGGAAAATAATAAACATGGATATTATTCTGTCCCAGAAAATCAAATTGTTT
>NZ_NGVM01000268.1:0-264 GCF_002238115.1 Streptococcus sp. KR
GATTCACTATAAAGCTTAGAATGTTTTAAGGGCGGTGGCTGTCTTTTCCCTTGTGAGGTGAGGCCCATGGGAACATGGAATAATCTTCAGGAAGGTTTCACAGTCAATGAGCGTCTTCCAGACACTCTCGTTGATGTTGCTGTTTGCAATGTTTATTTTGGCGTTGCTAACATACATCGACAAAAGGAACAAATAAAAAAGCCGCCCTGCGTAACTTTGGTCGGTTACAAGGCGACAATGTAGTTTTGTAATCTAGGCCACCGC
>NZ_NGVM01000026.1:0-15824 GCF_002238115.1 Streptococcus sp. KR
GATTGAATCCCTTTGTACTCTGGCTGTGGGGCAACTTGCTCAGGTTCGACTATTGCTCCAGACTGAGTGCCTGTATAGGATGGTTTATCAGTTTTCTCAGGGGCAACTATTGCATCAGATTGCTCACCTTTATATTCTGGTAAGGAAGCATGGGTCTCTGGTTCGACGATGGCACCAGCTTGAGTTCTCTTGTACTCTGGTTGTGGAGCTACTTGCTCTGGTTCAACAATCGCTCCAGACTGAGTGCCTGTATAGGATGGTTTATCAGTTTTCTCAGGGGCTACAACAGCTCCTGATTGCTCACCTTTATACTCTGGCAGGGAAAGCTGAGTCTCCGGTTCGACGATGGCTCCAGCTTGAGTTCCCTTGTATTCTGGTTGTGGAGCTACTTTCTCTGGTTCAACAACCGCTCCGGACTGGGTACCTGTATAGGATGGTTTATCAGCCGTTTCTGGTTCTACAAGGGCACCTGATTGAATCCCTTTGTACTCTGGCTGTGGGGCAACTTGCTCAGGTTCGACTATTGCTCCAGACTGAGTGCCTGTATAGGCTGGTTTATCAGTTTTCTCAGGGGCAACTATTGCTCCAGATTGCTCACCTTTATATTCTGGTAAGGAAGCATGGGTCTCTGGCTCACCTTTTCTTGCAGACTGGGGTGCTTCACTCGGAGCAACTGCCTTCTTAGTCCCTTTCTCTACTATACGTGGCAAGGATTTTTCTACCTTGGTCGAGAGGATCTCACGAGTAATTTCTTGGTTTTCAACAGTAAAAATACGAACAACCTCAACCTTCTTCCCAACATGACCTTCTTGTTTGACACGAATTGTTCCCTCTGCTAGTTCGGGATTCTCTTGAACCACTTCAGCAAAGTCTAGCTTGGTTTCAATCTCTTGATCTTTGTATAAGAGCTCTGGTTTATTTAAACGACCAGCCAAGACTTCGTCATGAGGATCCACACTAGCAATACCAGACGGCTTTTGATTGGGTGAATCTTTAGAAGGGATTGGCTTGTCAGCAGGGCTTGTTGGAGACGGATTTTTCCGCTCATCTCTTACATTTTGCCCACCTTCATTGGACTGGAAATGAGGGTGAACCGTATCGTCTAGTTTCTGATCTCTAGCAACAGTTTCTAACTGATTAATTTTCTTGTCTTGCTTAATATAGCCTAGATAGGTATAACCTGACAGGACTCTTGGCAGAGGCAGACTATCTCCTTGGGATAATTGATATTCTTGATTGTATTGTAGCAAAAGCTGATTTTCAATAGCCTGAACCGAAGAGACCAAACCGCTCCCCACGCCTGTTATCAAAACAACCTTCAACAATGCTTTCTTATTGCCTTTCTTTCTCGAAACAGCAAAAATGAGGAGTCCAATCGAAGCGAGGGCTCCACCAGTAAGGACGGTAACCAGATTATTGTGCTCACCGGTATTAGGCAACTGACCTAGTTGGGCTTTCTCATCCATACGGTAGACTAGATAATAGGTACTCTCACTATCTTCAGCAATATTAGGAAAATCCTTTACAATCAAGTCCTTCTCATGACTACTCAGTTCTGTATCCGTCACGTATTTGTAGTGAACAGATACATTTTCTTGAGCAAATACGGTCCCACCGCTAGCAATAGACACAAAAAATAAACTAGAAATTGAAGCAGACACAAGACCAATCGCTAACTTTCGTAAGGAAAAACGATGCTGCTTCTCTCCAAAAAACTTTTTCATTCTATATCCTCTCTATTATTTTATCCCTTTCAAAATAGAAGAAGCATTTTGCTTCCTCACTATGATAAACTTACAAGAAACAAAAATACTTCTATATATATTTTGATATATTTAATCTACAACCATCATTATACTATAAAAAGAGTTCCTTGTCTCAAATAAATGCTTTAGATTTTACGAATGAAATAGCTTATTTATCCTGTAAGATTTTCCGTCAATTGGTAACAAAAAAATAAGGCTAACCGTCTTCATACTGTAATAAGTATTTCTAACAAATAGTCAATTCGTCCCATCTCAATTCGAAAGATATGATTCTTCAATTTCAAATTTTTTCAAAATTTCAAAGTATAGGAATTGCCAATAATTGTCATAATTTCTCCTATCTAGTCCACGAATGGGATTAATCCAACAGAACTACCTACGATAAACAATACAGACAGTGCAGGAGTCACACGCTCATCGCCCTTGAAATACACAATAGCCACAATTCTTAAAACTAAAATAGTAACTTTCATCAATCATGAAATCATTGAAAAATCGTCAACGCTCTTCAATTACCCTATTCTAACTCCAAATCAGAAGCGACCAATAATCTCATCAAACTTATCAAACGAAATTCCTTTGGTTTTCGAAACTTTGAAAACTTCAAAAAACGATTTTTATCGCTCTGAACATCAAAAAAGAAAGGACGAAATTTGTCCTTTCTCTATCTTAGCTTTTCTTTAATCCACTACTGCTGACAAAAAACCAATTTTAGAGTTTCTCCATTTACTCTACTTGACAAAAACTCTATTTATAGTTCAACTTTAAATTTTTTGAGGCTTCCTAAAAATAATGAAGCACCAACAATAATGACGATTCCCCCTATCCATCCTAAGAATGGAACCAATGCAAGTGCAGAGCCAACAATTAATAAGACTGAGGGTGCAATAGAAATTCTATTATCATCTTTATAGTATATTAGTGAGAGAATACCTAGAATTAAAATTCCAATTTTTACTAAACTAAAAATAATAAAAATAATTCCTAAGATGACACCAACAACTTCTTCATTATCAAATATAGAGGCAATCATAATTATAATAATTGGCAAAATGGTTAGGATAGTTCCTGTAACTAAACCAATGATACCATCTAATTGAGCAAGTGTTTTCTTTTTCATCAATACTTCCTTTTCATTAAAAATTAATATTATACATTAATTTTGTTTAATATTTTCTTTTATATCAAACTAAAATACACACACAGAAAACATTTTCAATCTATCATTCGATTATTTCTCTTCAAATCCTTCTGCTACTGCGTCTGCAAAGTTTTCTTCTACGATGCTTGCACAGTGGTCACAGATGACTGCGTGGTAGCTGCGTTCTGCTGTCGTTGGGTCGATACGACGGCAACGGTCACATACTTCACCTGCAGCGCGTTCAACAGTGAAGGCCATATCTTCGAAGCTAACAGCAGTTTCTGGAGCTGGTCCTTCTGCGATGGTCAATTCAGACACGATCAAAAGTTGAGCTACATTGCTGTTTACTGCTTCGAGTAGAGTTTTCACAACTTCGTTTGGATAAACTGTCAAGTGTGCTTCAAGTGATTTACCGATTACTTTGGCATTACGAGCTTCTTCCAAGGCTTTTTGAGCTTGTCCACGGAAATCCATGAAGGCTGCCCAGGTATCCAAGATTTCTTCTTGGTTAGCAAACGTCTCTGCTTCTGGCAATTCTGACAATTGAACGAAGTCTTCTGTTTCAAACTCAAGGTATGACCAGATTTCCTCTGCTGTATGAGGAAGAATTGGTGTCAAGAGTTTGGTGATTTTCACAAGAATGTCATAGAAGACAGTCTGCATTTGACGGCGTTCCAGTGATTTTGCACCTTCGATATAAACAACATCTTTGGCAAAATCAAGGTAGAAGGCTGACAGGTCAACGTTGATAAAGTTCACCAAGGCCTTATAGATTGTCAAGAATTCAAAGTTTGCATAAGCATCACGAATGGTCTTAACAAGCTGGTTAAAGCGAATCGTCATGTACTTATCAACTGAACGTAGTTCTTCATAAGCTACTGAATCTTGAGCTGGATTAAAGTCAGAAGTATTGGCAATCAAGAAACGAAGAGTGTTACGGATCTTACGGTAAGTTTCAGAGACTTGGCTCAAGATATCCATAGAGATACGCACGTCGTTGCTTGAGTCTACACTTGTTACCCAAAGACGCAAGATTTCTGCACCAAATTGTTTTTCAACATCACTTGGGGCAATGGTATTTCCAAGAGATTTAGACATCTTCTCACCTTTACCATCAAGGGCAAAACCTTGTGACAAGATTTGCTTGTAAGGTGCTACGCCATGGTTGGCAACAGATGTGATGAGTGATGAGTTGAACCAACCACGGTATTGGTCAGAACCTTCCAGGTAAAGGTCTGCTGGGTAAGTCAACTCAGGACGGTTTACTACAACTCCATTCCATGATGAACCTGAGTCAAACCAAACGTCCATGATATCTGTTTCTTTTTTGAACTCACCATTTGGTGAACCTGGATGAGTAAATCCTTCTGGTAAGAGGTCTTTAGCATCACGTTCCCACCAAATGCTTGAACCATGTTCCTCAAAGAGTTGAGCCACGTGTTCAATAGTTTCAGCAGTCATAATAGCTGTACCGTCTTCAGCGTAGAAGATAGGAAGTGGAACACCCCAAGCACGTTGACGAGAGATAACCCAGTCGCCACGGTCACGAATCATATTGTAAAGACGGACTTTACCCCATTCTGAGTGGAACTTAACCTTTTCAATTTCATCCAAGATTTCTTGACGGAATTTAGAAACTGAGGCAAACCATTGTGGTACTGCACGCCAGATGATTGGTTTCTTGGTACGCCAGTCAAATGGGTATGAGTGAGAGATTTCTTCTTGGGCAAGAAGGAGGTTACCAAGTTTCTCGATAACAGTTGGAACTACCTTTTCATAGAATTGACCTTCAAACTCAGGACCAGCATTAGCCATCATGATACCACGTTCGTCAACAGTCACTGCGACTTCAAGACCATTAGCAATACCGACATTGTAGTCATCCTCACCAAAACCAGGGGCTGTATGGACAATACCAGTACCAGAGTCAGTCGTAACGTGGTCACCAAGGATCACCAACTCATCTACGGCTGTATCCCATGGGTGTTCGGTTACAATGTGGTTCAATTCTTGACCACGGTAAGTTGCTAAAACTTGAACATCAACCCAGCCAAATTTCTCAGACAAGCTAGTCAACAATTCTGCAGCAACCACAAACTTACGAGCTTCACCAGCAGGTTGAACCAAAACGTAATCAATATCTGCACCAACAGTCAAACCACGAGAAGCTGTGATGGTGAATGGAGTAGTTGTCCAGACAACGATGTAGGTATCTGTATCTAGAACGCCTTTGCCATCTTTTACCTTATTGGCATAGTAAAGGGAAGTTGAAACCAAGTCATGGTATTCAATCTCCGCTTCAGCAAGAGCCGACTCAGATGACCAAGACCAGTAAACTGGCTTGGCACCACGGTAGATATAACCTTTATTAGCCATCTCACCAAATACACGGATTTGGGCTGCCTCATAGTCAGGAGTCAAAGTCACATATGGATTTTCCCAGTCACCAGAAACCCCCAAACGTTTAAAATCTTCACGTTGTTTATCTACTTGAGAAAGAGCATATTCACGACAAAGTTTCAAGTACTCAACCAAGTCCATTTCTTTACGTTTGATACCTTGTTTTGCCAAAACTTGCTCGATTGGCAGACCATGAGTATCCCAACCTGGAATATAAGGAGCATAAAATCCTGACATTGATTTTGAACGAACAATGATATCTTTTGAAATCTTGTTCATAGCGTGTCCAACGTGGATATTTCCGTTCGCGTATGGAGGGCCATCATGCAAGGTGAAATGAGGTTTTCCTTGGTTCAATTCTTGACGACGTTGGTAAAGTTTTGCATCTTCCCATTCCTTTTGCCAAACTGGCTCTTTGGTAGGAAGTCCTGCACGCATTGGGAAAGCTGTTTTCCCAAGGTTAAGGGTATCTTTGAGTTTCATGGTATCTCCTTTATAAATAATAACAAATTAAAAACCACGACTTCTAAAAAGGACGAAAATCGTGGTACCACCTTTGTTCGAAAAAAGACTCAGCTTTTTTCCTCTTATCCCGTAACGTGGGGAACGTCAAATCTTACTCCATTCAGACTTGAATTTTTGAGAGGATAATCTTATCGTTAGGGAATACAGGACTCACACCATCTCCTGCTCGCTGGAAATATAAGGATAAAATATTGTTCTCACATATCACTATTCATTATAAGATTAGGACAGATTCTTTATTTGTATCTTCCTCATTCGATGAAGGGCCTTCGACTTCAACTGGCTCTAAATGTTCTTCTACATAATGATCTTGTTGAGCTTCAAATTCAGCTAATTCTCTATTACCAGCCTCAATTCGAGCTTGTAACTCAGCCATTTCTTCAGGTGTAAATTGACGAGTCATATCGATTGGTTCTTCTTCTGGTTGTGAATATACCGATTCACCAAGAACTTCACCAACAACTTCTTTAAATGCTTCATCACTTGTCTGAAGATAGGTAGCTGTTGGGCGCAGAATATCTTCCCAATCTGATGATTCAACAATTGCTAACTGACTCTCAATTGTAGATTTGAGACGTTGGTGGAAGACACGGCTTTTGTTCTTCAATTCTTCAGTCTCAACAGCAACTTTCTTAGCATTATCAGTAGCTTGACGCAAAATCTCATTAGCCTTATATTTTGCTTCTTCAAGCAAACGTTGGGCATCTTGCTCTGCCTGTTGGATAATATTATTAGAACGATCTTGAGCAGCTTGTTTCACACGCTCTGCCGTATCTTGAGCAATCAATACTGATTGACTCAAAGAATCTTTCATCTCATCAAAGTAAGACAAACGTTCTTCCAAGCTCTTGATATGCAACTCTTTATCATGATTGCTTCGAACTAAATCTTCATAATCACGAACAACGATTTCAAGAAATTCTTCAACTTCTTCTGGATCAAAACCTCTAAATCTTGTACCAAAGGTTTTATCTTTAATTTCTAATGATGTAATTGGCATATTATTCCTCACTTACTTAATAATAATTGGACCGTTAATTTCTTTTTATCTTTTTTTGTTTGCCCATTATCTCTAACAAGTTTCAATCGACCAAATTTCCTCACACTAATCAAATCACCAACTTGAACTGCATAATCTGATTTTTCAACTAAATGGTAATTAACTTGGACTGCCTGTTTTTCAATTAACTGACTTGCCTGATTTCTAGACAGCTTTAAGACACCTGCTAGAAAAACATCTAATCTAGAACTAGCAATACAAATATCTAATTCTTGATAATCTTCTACTGTAGCAATTCTCTCAGTAAAATCCCGTTCTTCTAGACGAACCGGTAAACAAGCAATTTTCGTAATGCCGTCTTGAAAAAGGAACATAAACTGTCGATTAATGATAATCTGTGCCCTCTCTTCGTTGACTAAGATATCACCAAATAGCTTCCTATCAATTCCCAGCTTGTTTAAAACAGTCCCTAATATTTTTGCATGCGTTAAGCGTTCAAACTTATTAGGGTAGACAATTTCTTGCAAGGAAAGTTCAAAATCAGAGAATTCTGGCTCAAAATAATCAGGATACAGTAGAACTCGTACATATTCAGTTTCAAGAAACCGCCGACTGCTCATGTAGGAGATGCCGTTGGTTGATGCTAGCACCTTTAAAATCTTTTCTTGATGGGGATTTACAAAGGGTGTTAAAAAAGGAGAATAAGAATCTTCTACCTTTTTTATCCATTCTACTCCCTTATCAATAAAAGACGAATCATTCTTAGAAAAGTGTTGATAAATCATCTTGTTCATAGAAAGATCACTAAAAGTCGAATCAACTGTTCCCCTAGGAAGTGAACTAGTAATACCGCAATCCAGACAGACAAATCAAGACCTGCAATCTGGAGGGGTAAACGTTGCAAGGGAGCTACTATCGGTTTCACTAAACTAATAATCAAGCGTCCAAGACGTGATTCATAAGCATTGGGAAACCAAGACATCAGAGCAAACACGATTAAAATCAGTGAATAGATATCCACTGCATTTTGAACAAAACGAATGAGAAAGATCATTATCTTACTCTCGTACGTTTCATATCAAAGCCAAATTCACCATTTTGTGATTCATCTGGAATTTTGATATCCTCAATATTGACGACAACATCAACTGGTGTCAGCAGGTACATAGTAGATGCTACCTTTTTCATGTTACCAGCTAAAACGTGGCGCGCCCCATCCAGATAGTCCAAACAACGACGTGCTTGAACTTCTGTCATATATTGGAAATCAATCAAAATACTTTCGTTACCAGCTAATAAATCAACAATATCTGTGGCATCTTCGTATTTACGTGGATAACGAACATCAATTGTCACCTTATCAGTAGAACGTTGACTTTGCATAGCTAACTCTTGTTGACGGGCATGAAGACGAGTGATGTTTTTATCTTTAGATGGCGTACTAGCAGCTTGTTGAGGCAACTCTTGAACAGAAGGGACTGGAGTCACAATCGGCTCTTCAGCTTTAGGCTGGTATGCAGTACCAACATCTTCTCCATCTTCTGTAAAATAATCTATAAATTTATCAAATCTATCTTTTAAAGACATATTTCTTTCCTATTTAAAAAATGCTGTACCAATTCTGACAAATGTTGAGCCAAATTCAATCGCTTCCTTGTAGTCGCGACTCATACCCATACTCAAGTCCGTCATTGGCATATTGGGAATTTGTTTTTCTCTAATTTCTAGTTGCAAATCCTGCGTAGCTTTAAAAATTTCTTTCAACTCATCACTACTAGCTTCAAAAGGAGCCATGGTCATCAAGCCGACATATTCGATTTTATCTAAGGTTGCTAATTCCGGCAAGAACTCTAATAGTTCTTCCCTTGAAAAACCATGTTTGCTCTCTTCCCTTGAGATATTTACTTGTAAGAAACACTTAACAACTCGGTCACTTCTTTTTTGAATTTCCTCTGCTAGCTTTAATGAATCCAAAGCGTGGAAATAATCAACATACTGAATGACGTCTTTGACCTTGCGTCTTTGCAAGGTTCCAATCAAATGCCAGGTAATATTTCTATCTTTTAAAGCTTCATATTTCTCAAGAAATTTATCCACACGATTTTCACCAATATGATGCACACCTAGCGGAAGCAAAGCCTCCGCTGTCGGTACGTCTACATATTTTGTAACAGCAACAACCGAAACAGAATTGGTTTCTCTTCCTGACTGCTGACTTGCATCTTTTATTTGTTGAAAAACACGTTCTGTATTTTCTTTCAAATTCATTTACTTAACGATTTTTGAAAAATGGAGGAGTGTCTAATTCATCCTCATCGTGTAAAGATGGTGCTTCGAAACGTTCAACTGGTGATACAACTGAATCAGTCGGACGAACAATTGTCTCACGACGCAAGTCCCAATCACCAAATGCTGAAGTTTGAGAAGTTTCTGTACGGCGAGGTGCTGGACTTGGAATTTCTGCAGTTTCAGCCATATCAAAGTGACGATTATGATTGTGTGCATGGCTAGGACTTGCTTGCTCATGACGAACAGTTTGTCTTGGTGCATGACCAACAACTTTTTCAACACGATCTTGGCGAACACCAGTTGCCACAACTGTAACACGGATTTCATCTTTCATGTTTTCATCGATAGATGTTCCGAGCCAGATATTCACTCCTTGGCCAGCAGCTTGGTTGACGATCTCTGAAGCTTCTTCTGCCTCAATCAAAGTCAAGTCGAGACCACCAGTAACGTTGACGATGACATCCTCAGCACCGTCAATAGTTGTTTCAAGAAGTGGTGAGTAGATTGCCTTACGAGCTGCTTCTACCACACGTTCTTCTCCACTACCGATACCGATACCCATCAAGGCGTTCCCTTTATTTGCCATAACTGTTTTCACATCGGCAAAGTCAAGATTAATCAAACCAGGGTTTGTGATCAAATCAGTAATCCCTTGAACACCTTGGCGAAGTACGTTATCTGCTTCGCTAAGAGCTTCAAGAAGTGGCGTTTTCTTATCAACAATTTCAAGCAAGTTGTTGTTTGAAATAATCAATAGAGTATCTACATGCTCACGAAGTTGATTGATTCCTTCGACAGCATACTGACCACGTTTGCTTCCTTCGAAACCAAAAGGACGTGTCACAACACCAACTGTAAGAGCACCTAAATCTTTAGCAATGCGGGCAATAACAGGAGCTGCACCAGTACCAGAGCCACCTCCCATACCTGCAGTAATGAAGACCATATCTGCTCCAGTAATAGCTTGAGTCAAGGCTTCTTCGCTTTCTTCAGCTGCCTTTTGACCAACTTCAGGTCGACCGCCAGCACCCAAACCACGAGTCAATTTAGGGCCTAACTGAATTACAGTCTCAGCTTTTGTACTACTCAAAGCTTGTACATCTGTGTTTGCTACGATAAATTCTACGCCTGCAACACCTTCGTCAACCATGCGGTTAATGGCGTTACCACCACCTCCACCAACACCGATTACTTTAATAACTGCACCTTGAGCTGCTGCTGTATCAAATGAAAATGTCATAGTTTATTTTTCCTCTTTTATTCATCAAACATGCTTCCGATTAAGCCACGGAAACGATCTGCGATTTTTGGTTTATTTTGAGAAGATACTTTATCTTCTTTCGGAGCAACTACGTTCGTAGAAGCTGATTGCTCTACCTCAGTATTTTGAACTGGTTGAATAGGGGTAGGTTGTGCTACTTGCGTAACGCGTTGAATCATCCCACCAAAATTAATTGGTTGGTGACGCAAAGTATCCTCACCCTTAACTGCTCGTTGCGCTAATAAATGCACCTCAGTCAATTGACCAGCAAATTCAGACAAGCTAATCACATGAGCGAAGGCAGGATTACGGATTCCAACTTGATTTGGAACGTAAAGTTTGACACCAACGCCAAAGACTTCCTGTGCAAGTTCTACAATACCTGGTAAAATAGCATTTCCACCAATCAGAACAATCCCACCTGGAAGATCCAACAAATGTCTTCTTTCCAACTCTTGTTTGATTTGTTCAAAAATGTGTTTAATGCGAGCTGAAATAATCTCTGCTAGGTAGCTTTCTGTAACTTCTACAGGCTCTACTTCACCAATCACTTCAACTTGGAAGGTTTCATTGCTTGCAAGTGAAGGGTAGGCTTCACCATAGTTCAATTTCAATCCTTCAGCTAGTTTTTGTGAAGTCTTCAAGACTTTAGAGATATCTTTTGTGACATAATCTCCACCTTCTTGAAGAATATTTGTAAACTGGAGTTCTTGATTACGGATTGTAGCAACAGTTGTTTGACCTGCTCCCATATCAATCACAGTAGCTCCAAATTCACGCTCTCCTTCGTTCAAGACTGAACGAACCAAAGCCAATGGTGAAATAATAATATTTTCAACCTGAACACCTGAGCGCTCAACTGTCTTGCGTAAATTGTGAAGAATAGTACGTGGACCTGTGTAAAGCAAACCACGCATTTCAAGACGAACCCCCATCATGCCACGCGGGTCACGAATACCTTGGAAGCCATCTACGATAAATTCTTCAGGAATAAAAGTAATGACTTCACGATCTGGTGTCATACTCTTTGTCAAGGCTGATTTAACAACATTTTCAACATCTTGATCTGTAATTTCTTTTGTATCAGATGTAACTGGAATCATTCCTTGAGTTGGTTCTACTTGCAAAAGATTTCCAGGCAAACCAACATTCACTGATTTGATTGAAATGCCAGCTTTCTCTTCTGCTTGGGAAATAGCTGACTTGATAGCAGTTGCTGCTGCTTCAATATCAACGATAATCCCATCCTTTACACCTTTACTCTTGGCATTACTTACACCAATTACATTTAGTTCACCATTTCTAAGCTCGGCAACCAACACCTTAATCGAATTGGTTCCGATATCTAAGCCTGTAAAAAAACCATCTCTAGCCATTACATCGCATCCTCTCTCTTCCAAGTTTCAAACTTCTATTCAATATAGCTAAAACAGGGCATAGCTATTCACAGAATATTATAACACAAAAAATCCAATCGTGCTTAGTTTTTCCTAAATTTACTTACCATTTTTTTACATTCGCTCATCATATTTTTGTATTTTCCAAACAAGTTATAAAAAATCAGATTTATGAAAAAAAGAAAGCTCATTTCTAAGCTTTCTTTGCAATCATTTTTTCTGCTTCTTGTTCTAAAAATAGTTCCAAGATTTTCTTTGTCAACGTAATCGCTGCTGATAAGGCCAGGGAAACGATTAAATAATTAGCTACTAAGCCATGGTCTCCAACCAATGGTGGTTTTGTCAAGAATCCGTAATCTCCACCTGTTACTAAATTGACCACAAAAATTAAGGCATTTAGAGCAAAGGTCATGAGAAAAATTCCCTTCACATCCAGCAATCGCGCGTTATACTGTCTCAATAGATAAACTAGAGAGTTCCCCAAGAGAGCTAAGTGGCCAAAGATAAAGGATAAAATCGCAATATGTGGGAAAGGATAGGCATCTGGCACTGGATAAACAAAGGCTGCTAATGTCCCAAATGTTCCTAGTAATGCAAAATACTGCCTATATTTAGACTGACCAGGAAGCAAAAGCACCACAAACATAGCCATACGGCAATGGTAAAAAGGTAAACTTTCTGATAGCGGCATATGATTGATCCAGTACCAACCGTAAAGGAGGATCAACTGAACTGCTTGTAAACTCTGGAAAAATCGTTGATAAGCCTTCTTTTCACGATAACGATAGGCTGTATAAAAGGTCAAGGCCAAGAGTGTAAATATACTTAAATACCAAAAAAGGTCAAATTTGGGTGGTTCTGTTGCTTGGGTCGTAAAGAAAATATCCCATAAATTCATCTAGTCTTCCTCATGATTCAAAATTTTCCTGCATTTTATTATACCATGCTATTTGTCAAAAATGGATTTAGAAATACGTAAATGTTTGACAAAATCACTTGTCTTCAGTTTCTAAAGTTTCTACCAACTTGGCTAGATTCATAGAGTTAGAGCCTTTGAGCAGGATTTGGTCATTAGCTCCAAGGCTTTCTTTAACCTGCTTAACTAAGTCTTCAAATTGGTCTTGGTCTTCTGTTTTCTTGAAGTAGTAAACGTGGCCGATTGGGAACATTTGACTAGCCAGTTGAGCCAATTCAGCAATGTCTTCTCCGTAGAAAATCACGGTATCAAGCACATCTGGTGAGAGGCTCAAAATCATCTGGTTATGGAGCTGAACAGACTGGTCACCAAGTTCCTTCATATCCGCTAAAACAGCAATTTTCTTGCCACCTTCGTTGACTGGAATGGCAGAGAAAGTCTCTAAAATCAGCTTCATAGCAGTTGGATTGGCATTGTAAACATCTGATAGGATATCTGCTCCATTGGCTGCTTTCTTCCACTCGGTACGGTTACGCGTCAATTCAAGATTTTGGAAGGCCTGACGAATTTGCTCCTCTGAAACCCCTTCTTGTAGGGCAACATAGGACGCAATCATAGCATTGGTGGCATTGTACTTACCAGTCACTGGCAAATCAAGGGCTTGTTCCAAGAAATTAGCCTTAAAGGTCAGACTGTCCTTTCGCTCAACCAAGTCTGTAATTTCCAACTCTGCCCCTTTCCCAAAACGAACTACCTTTTTATCAGTTGGCAAGTAATCCTCTACAATAGTGTCAGCTGGCGCTAAAAGCAAGGAACCAGGTGCCATCCCATCTGCAATTTGCATTTTCCCTTTAGCAATCTCAGAACGGTCTTTGAAAAAGGCCAAATGGGCTTCTCCAACCAAGGTCACGATGGCTGTTTTTGGACGAGCCAATTCAGACAAGAGATGAATATCTCCCAAGTGATCCTGCCCCATCTCCAAAACCAACTTTTCTGTTCCTTCAGGCATGTGAAGAACCGTGTAAGGAAGACCAATCTCATTATTGTAGTTGCCTTGTGTTTTGTAAGTCTTGTAGGTTGTTGATAGCAAGTGAGCTAACATATCCTTGGTAGTTGTTTTACCATTTGAACCCGTAACCGCAAAGACATCAACTGCTGTTTTTTCAAGATAGTAGGCAGCTAGGATTTGAAAGGCAGTCAAGACATCATCTACTAGAATATAGGGATGATTTGCAACCTCTTTCTCAGACAGGGTTACAGCAGCGCCATTTTCAAAGGCTGTTTCGATAAAGTCATGACCATCACGCGCACCTTTGAGGGGCACAAACAAGTCCCCTGTAGCAATCAAACGACTATCAAACTCAGCTTTTTCTAACTGGGTGTCCTCAAATATGCTGATATCATTTTTAGCTCCTACAACTTGAGCCACTTCATGAATTGTTAATTTCATTTCTACTCCTTTAAAAAGGGTTGAAATCCGAGAACTAAAATCACCTTGCAGTGATGGTTCTGGTTTCTACCCTCTCTTTCATTTTTATAGCAAATGCGCTTCGCGCTTGTCAAAACTTTCCTTAGCAAGATCAACCAATCGCTCGATTAAGTCCGGATAGCTGATCCCCATATTGTCCCAAAGTAGTGGGTACATAGACCACTGGGTAAAACCTGGCATGGTATTAAGCTCGTTGAGGAAAATCTCTCCCTTGTCTGTATAGAAGAAATCGCAACGAGAGAGACCGAGGCCACCAATGGCACGGAAGGCTGTTTCTGCATTCTGACGCATGACAGCTACCACATCATCACTGATTTTAGCTGGGATATCCATGGTAATCTTGTTGTCAATATACTTGGCATCGTAGTCATAAAAGTCAACATCCTTGACTACTTCTCCTGGTAGCGTACTCTTGACATCGTAGTTGCCCAAGAGACCAACCTCGATTTCACGAGCATTTACCCCTTGCTCTACCAAGACACGGCTGTCATATTGAAAGGCAAGTTTCAAAGCTTGACGGAGTTCCTCTTGATTTTCAGACTTAGAAATACCGACACTTGAACCCATGTTTGATGGTTTTGTGAAGACTGGGTAAGTCAATTTTTCTTCAACTTCGGCAATTTTAGCAGTCACATCATCGCCTTCGACAATGGCCACATAAGGAACTTGAGCAATCCCGACAGATTCTAAGACACGCTTGGTCGTGATTTTATCCATGGCAAGACTAGATGACAAGATGTTGCAACCAACATAAGGCATTTTCAAAACTTCCAAGAATCCTTGAACTGAGCCATCTTCTCCCATCGGACCGTGAAGGACTGGGAAGACCACTGCTCCCTCTTCGTAGATAGCACTTGGTGCAACTTTCTTATCCCAATCAATGGTTTCATTGGTCATGAGACGATCCTCTTGACCTGGAGTCTGGCTAAATTCTTGCGTTTTAATAAAGTCACCTGACTGGCTGATGAAAAAAGTCTTGACTGTAAAACGATCGTAGTTGACCGCACGCATGACACTTTCAGCTGAAAGAACAGAGACTTCACGCTCTGCACTACGCCCACCGTATAAAAGAATAATCGTTTGTTTCATATTACTTGTTCCAATTCTAATAGAATACTCGTTCTTTAGTATATCATATTTGCTTCTTTTTTGAAACTTGTATCTCAAAAAGCCCTCATTTGAGAGCTGAAATTTTACCTATTTACCACTTGAGCTTCAAAGCGTGCTGGTTTGTCATCTACGGTATCTTTTTCTAGTAAAATTCCTCAACACAACCAGTTGTTCATACAGCATTGTGTTGAGCAAGAAACTACTTTCTCTGGTAAACTATCCATACAAAGTCTGATACATCTTTTTCATGAAATCCTCAAGCTCTTTTTGAACAATTTTTAATAGTCGCTCTTCTTCGGCTTGAGAGATGTCCACACTCTCTTTTATTTTTTGATTACTAATATTAGAATAGTAACTACGTTTTATGGTTAACTGATTATCTAAAATATAGTAAACATCTATTTTTTCCTCTTTTGCTGTTGTTTCAAATAAAACAGTGACTTCATTCCTTCCAGGATTTGATATTTTCAAATCAATGTCTCCTTTTATCTCTATGGAGTCAATTCCTCCATCCAGTCGAATAGCTCCAT
>NZ_NGVM01000269.1:0-264 GCF_002238115.1 Streptococcus sp. KR
CCGTCAAGATGACTACCTAGTACTGGCAACGACTCAGTTAGGCCTTCAGCCACAAGAGATCATTCAACTATACGCCCGAAGATGGCAAATTGAGAATTACTTTAAAGTTGCCAAGCAATACTTGCGGCTCGACAAATCACAAGTTCAAAATTATGACGGGCTTTGTGGCCATTTAGCAATTGTCATGATGACTTATGACCTATTAGCTTGGCAGGAACGGCAAAATCAGGATGATCGCACCATTGGGGATTTATTCTTTATAAT
>NZ_NGVM01000270.1:0-264 GCF_002238115.1 Streptococcus sp. KR
TGCTTGGATGGTTACATCCAAAGCAGTTGTTGGCTCATCAGCAATCAGGATTTCAGGATAGTTAACCAAAGCAATCGCAATCACGATCCGCTGTCTCATACCACCTGAAAATTGGTGAGGATAGTTGTTAATCCGCTGTTCAGCATTTTCAATTCCAACTAACTTCATCATTTCCAAGGCTTGGGCATAAGCTTTTTCACGTTTCATACCTTTATGAATAATGAGTGGTTCGGCAATTTGCTTACCGATCTTCATAGTTGGGTC
>NZ_NGVM01000271.1:0-262 GCF_002238115.1 Streptococcus sp. KR
GCTTCAAAAATGGCTACAATCAATACGATAACAATAACCTTTCCAATTACCGTCAAATCAGCAACATCGTGTTGAATTTGGGTTATTCAACCCACCAGCGAAAGAACATTTTGCTGAAGTTCAACCAGGTTAAAAACATCAAATTCAAATCAGCTAAGCTGGTCGCGGTACCGTTTAACAAGTCATATGGCAAGCAAATGCAAAAGCTCAAGCAAACCAAGCCTGCCAACTTGAAAGTCCATGAGAATCACGTAAGCGGCAC
>NZ_NGVM01000272.1:0-260 GCF_002238115.1 Streptococcus sp. KR
ATTTGTTGTTCTTCTTTTGACCGTTCACTTCAACTGTGTTGCTCACATTGCTATAGTCTTTATCAGTAACACCATCAACCGGCTTAACAATGTATGTCAATTTATATCGTCCAGGATTCAGGTCGTCCTTAAACTTAATGGTCATTGTTCTACCGCTAACTGAGGGGCCTTCTGACAGCCAATTATCGGTTGTGGGTTCTAATGTGTAATCTTGCTTTTCCGTACTAAACTCGAATTTGTCAGTGTTCAGCGTATCTTTC
>NZ_NGVM01000273.1:0-260 GCF_002238115.1 Streptococcus sp. KR
ATACCGTTACTTAACATAGAAGTGTTTGATAAGGCATCGAACAATCCGAAGAATGAAGGATCCTTAACAGCACCAGTCTTGAACACAGCAACACCCATAACTAACAAGAGTGAGTTGATAACCCATGCGAATGACAACTGGATGTTTGAATCCCAAGTTGAGAAACGTACGGTACGTGCAACATCGTCTTGATCGTTATGATCAACTTTACGTGTTTGAGAAATAGCTGAATGCAGATACAGGTTATGGGGCATAACAGT
>NZ_NGVM01000274.1:0-258 GCF_002238115.1 Streptococcus sp. KR
CTTGGCCGACTGGGCAAACCGGAAGAAATTGCCAAGGGTGTTGCCTTCCTTGCAAGTGATGATGCTTCCTTTATCGTAGGTGACACCATGGTAATGGACGGTGGGTACACTTCGATTTAGCTCATAAATTGTCAGTTTAAAGTATTGAGGATCAATTGAAATTAGCATTTATTGAATTTAAAAAGGTTCCCATTCAGTTTTTAGATCAGACTGAACGGAAACCTTTTTGATTTGTGAAGATTACTCTCCGGAGTTTTC
>NZ_NGVM01000275.1:0-256 GCF_002238115.1 Streptococcus sp. KR
TACTAGTCGTTCCTTTGGCCAGACAGGTTCAGGATCCCTTTCTCATCAAAAGATTGCTCGTGATTTAATGACACCTGATGAAGTCGGAAATATGAAACGGCATGAATGCCTGGTTCGAATTGCCAATATGCCTGTCTTTAAAAGCAAAAAGTACAATTCCACTAAGCATCCAAACTGGAAATACCTAGCCAATCAAGAAACCGATGAACGGTGGTGGAACTATCAAATCAATCCTTTAAATCAAAGACAAGAAAAT
>NZ_NGVM01000276.1:0-256 GCF_002238115.1 Streptococcus sp. KR
TATCTTTTCTTGTTACTAACTTTAGTGTAGTGCCATACTTACAAAATGTAAACGCTTTAATAATAAATTGATGGTCATTTCATAATGATTTATTAAACCCGCAAGATTGGCGTTCTTATTTGAAAGTAAGCGCATACAGAACTATACTGGATTTTAGGAGATGGCAATTATGGATGCAATTAGATACTATACACGAACAGGGAATACCGAAAAGCTTGCCAACTTGTTGGGCAAACAATTGAAACTTGAAGCTAAG
>NZ_NGVM01000277.1:0-255 GCF_002238115.1 Streptococcus sp. KR
GCTTTGAATCAAATTCGTATCAAGGCTATGAATAGAGCCGGGAAAGGTACTCACCAGTGGCGAGCTCTTAAACACTTCTGGAAACTAATTTTAACCCCAGCAGGACTTCTTAAATATGATAACTATTGGTCACGCCATAATTTTGGTTACGCTCAGCTTACCGACGTTGAAGTAGTTCATCGCTTACTGTCTTTCGATGATGATCTAAGTCAGGCCTATCGTTATTATCAAGATCTAATTTTAGCCGTCAGTCAT
>NZ_NGVM01000278.1:0-254 GCF_002238115.1 Streptococcus sp. KR
TGAATGATAAAGCACAATTATTAAGACGATTTAAAAATACATTTCGTTGGACTAATTTATCACTAGCAAAAGCCATGCACGTATCGAACGTAACTATTCATAATATTCTTGTTGGCAAGAGTGTTAGTTACGGGACAATGTGCAGACTGAATGAGTTCTTTGAACAACATGAAGATGAGGTGAACTTTTTGTGAAAGCAAATTTGTCTGAATTACGTTACGTTGGTGTTCTTAATAAACTCCAGCAAACGCAAA
>NZ_NGVM01000027.1:0-13412 GCF_002238115.1 Streptococcus sp. KR
AGCCTTAATAAAGCTGATAATGGTTGGTTCAACGAAAATAAATTCAAAATAGTTGTAACCTTGTTGCTCTATCAAATGTTACATGTAATGGAGTGTAAATTCTATACAACTGATGACATTTTGAATATAAGAGTCGGTCGCCGATTTAAAAGAGATCATATTTATTTTGTAGTCTTTAAATTAAGTAATGGTGTCAGTTATACAGTAGAATTATCACATGAAAAAGGTAATCAATACTTTCCAAGAAGCCTTAAAATCAATGATACCTCCGTTACAGATTGTAGAGAAATAGAGCTTAGACTCATTAATAAGATTCGATTTAAACCAGCTAAGGTAAGAAAGGTAAAATGGCCATCATGATTTAAAAATTGAAATCATGATTACATCACCACTCTTTTCTTAATCAATGTGAGTATTGTTGAAGAATTTCTGTATTGAGAAATTTTATTGAAGTTGGTCAGAAAATTAGACATCAGAATTGCGTTGACAAGTGTTTTGTTCGCCTTAGCTCATCATCCGTAAACCATTCTAGCTTGGTGTTTGTATGTTTCATTGGGAATGTTTTTAGGGATGGTACGCTATAAATCGGACTTATGGGGCTACATTTGGTGTGGAACCTACTAGTTTATAGTTTGCTGCTTTTTTAAAATAGGCGACCTGATTTTTAGGTAACTTCTAAAACTAACTTCCAGTTTTGGAAGAGAGATGGAAGTTACTTTGAAAAGTTACGGAAACATTATTTTCTGTGAAAAACATTGTATAATTGCTTGCATTTTACTGGTAGAGAGAGTACAATGAGAGTGGATAAAGTACTTAATCCCAAAAATTTAAATAGGAGGAGCTAGCTATGGCAGAAGAAGTATTAAATCTTCAATTAGTATCTGTTCAAGTTGACGAAACAGATGAAGTTGATGGAATGCGATTTAGTACATTCAGTACAAACCGTTGCGGTAACTGGAGTGCTTTTAGTTGGGAAAATTGTTAACTCATTTAAATTGTAAACTTTAGAGATACTCTGGAGTTATGGATGTCGTTCCAATATGTGCACGTTGGAATGTTAGTGCTTATATGGGGAGAATCCAAAGGATTCTCCCTTTTTATTTAAATAAGTCTGCCTAGCTATAGATATATTGAGACTCTTTAAAAATCAATTCAAACCACGTCAACGTCGCCTTGCCGTACTCAAGTACAGCCTGCGGCTAGTTTCCTAGTTTGCTCTTTGATTTTCATTGAGTATAAGTTTGATAGAATTTCTTGGAGATTTTGTTATGGATTATAATTTCAATTTGGAGCATCCTTTCTTTTTCACTAATAATGATTATAGTACAGATACTAGCATAAAGTACCAAGTAAGTCTGCCTTTTAATTGGCACGAAGTAATGAATAATGATGAGTGGGTTTATCAATACCCTATTGGAAAATTTGTTGAAAGACAAGGGTGGAAAATACACATTAGTTCAGAGTATAATAGTTCACACGAATTGTTACAAGATGTAGCAAAAATTTGCCATGAAATGCGAATTCCATTTAAACATCTTAGTACAGAAGACAAATTTATCATGCGAAACGGGAAATTGGTTAGTCGAGGATTTTCTGGTAAATTTATTACATGTTATCCAAATCAAAATGAATTAGAGTCGGTTTTGCAAAGGTTAGAAAGTGCCTTAAAGCAATATAATGGGCCATATATTTTAAGCGATAAACGTTGGGATGAGGCGCCAATATATCTGAGGTATGGTGTGTTTAGGCCGTCAAGGGATGATGAAAAGAAGGTTGCTATTGATGAATTAATTGTTGGCGATGAAGTTGTTAAAGATGAACGTTTACCAGTATTTAAAATTCCAAAAGGTATAGTGCCCCCTGACTTTTTGAATAAATGGCTTGACAAGAAAGATAAAAAACAGGGAGACTTTCCCTTTATTATAGATAATGCAATTAGATTTTCAAACAGTGGTGGGATATATAATGCTAAGCTAAAAGAAGATGGGAAAAAAATAATTTTAAAAGAGGCTAGACCGTATACAGGTCTAGGATTTGATGGTACTTATTCTTCAGAGAGATTAGCTTCGGAGTGCAAAGCACTAAAAATTCTAAATGAATGGAGTGAGACACCTAAAATATACTGGTACGGTAAGATCTGGGAGCACACCTTCTTAGGAATTGAACATATGAAGGGCGTTCCACTAAATAGATGGGTTACCAATAATTTTCCTTTATATGAAGTTGTTGATAAGACCAAAGATTATCTATTGAGAGTTTCAAAGATAGTAGAAAAACTCATCGATTTAACGAATAAGTTTCATTCTGAAAATGTATATCATCAAGATTTACATTTAGGAAATATCTTGGTTAAGGATGAAGATGAAATTAGTATAATAGACTGGGAACAGGCTGTCTTTTCGAATGATGAAAAAGTTGTACATAAAGTTGCAGCCCCTGGTTTTAGAGCATGGCGAGAAACACTTCCCAGTGAGATAGATTGGTATGGTATTAGACAAATAGCTCATTATTTATACATGCCACTAGTAACTACATCGGATTTGACATACAACTATGTAAGTCAAACCAGGATAGAAGGAAAAAAACTATTTGAGTCTTTGGATTATACAAGAGAACATATAGATTATGTAGAAAGTTTATTGTCATATCTAGATTCTAAATGTCCACAGATCGAGAATATTTCCAGGAAAAAAGTTTTAAAACCCATGCATGAGATTAGAACTATCGAGAGTGAGCAAGATATACAAGATTTTATTATAAAATTATTAAGAGGGTTTACGCTAACTTATGGACAGTGGCGTAAAGAATTTCAATCAAGATTCTTCCCCGTTCATTATTATGGTCTGAATTTTAATCAAGGAATTGCGTTTTCAGATTTAGCTATCCTTTGGAGTTATCAACAACTAGCTAAGAAAGTAAAAAATTTCAAGTTTGATGACTATTATGAGATTCGAACACAGGTTATTAATGAGGCAGTAAATAATTTTAAGAAATCGTCCTTTTCTGGTCTTTTTGATGGTAAAATTGGTACAATCTGGCTCATTTATGAACTTGGGGAGATAGATCGGGCAGTTGAACTTTTTACAACTCATTTTATAGAGATATTTGAGAATTCACAAAATAAAAATTTATATAGTGGGCAGGCTGGAATTTTACTGGTTGGACTATATTTTCTTAGTAAAGGGGAAATTGATAATAAACTAGGAGAAGAAATACTAATTAGGCTTAGAGAATATACTTTAAATTATATAGAAAATCCAGAAACTTTTTGTAAAGTTGGCGCTAGTGATGTTCAGAGTAATGATCCTTATGAGAATTTTGGTGGATTACTATATGGTCACGCAGGGGTAGCTTGGCTCTTCGGTGAAGCTTATAAATTAACTGGTGAAAGTATCTATAAAAATGGTCTAGAATTGGCTGTAGATAAAGAATTAGTTGCTTATAAAGTAGATAGTAATAATTCATTGCAGTACAGCCAAGGTCATAGATTACTACCATATCTAGCAACTGGAAGTGCTGGCCTGCTTTTACTTATTAATAGAAATAAAGAAATCTTGTCAAGCAAATACTTAAAATATTTAACTTCTTTAGAGAGGGCAACTGATGTAGTTTTTTGTGTATTACCAGGTTTATTTAACGGATTTTGTGGTCTTGAAGTTGCTAATAATATATATAGTGATATCGATGATAACTTTTCAGGACAAAAGAAATTAATTGAACAACTTTATAGATATTTGTGTGTAATTGAAGAAGGATTTGTTATTGCGGGAGATAATGGTTTAAAGATAACAACAGATATTGCTTCGGGATTTGCGGGTGTTGCAATTGGATTGGTATCAATAATGGATAATAAATTGACGATTCTTCCTCAAATATAATATTGAGATACCATTATTAAGGGGTTATACTTGTGAATCAGAGTAATGAAATATTTTTAAATACAATACAGGAAAAAACACACTATAAGAGGTCTATCTCTTCATCATTTCAGGAATTAAAAAAATGGAATTCTTTGATATTTAGGAGAGGGCGATATTGGTACCAATTTGATAATTGGAGTATACCCAATACTGGTGTAATAAAGGAATGGTATGTCGAAGATAATGACTGGATTCCTAAGGTTAGTTCTTCCAGTTTAGACAATTCAAATTCACTTAAAATTGTCTTTGATGTGGAAAAATATACTTTGCCAGATGATAGTATCTTACAGGATGTTAGGATTTCATCTGATGAGAGTTATATAGTTTTGGTTGTATCCTCACTGCGTAGCACTAATTTAATTGGAATAAAAAAATATACTATGGAGGAGTTATTTATCATTGAAGATATTTCAGTAGAAAGTTCGTTCTATTTGGGTAAATTCGGTGTTATGTATACTCGCTCCAAAGAGTACGGTAGACCAAGTAAGTTATTCTATAAATCTTTTGATAGCTTTACAGAAGAGGAACTGTTTGAAGAAAACGAATGCTCTTTTCGATTAAAAATAGTCCACATTGATAGCAATAATTGTTTTGTAAAGTCAGTAGACTTTCAGAAAGGCAGGATTTTTCTATACAGTTTCGACCGGACGGGTTTTGTTAGACACTCTTACACAGAAACGGTAGCCCCAACACCTAGAGATATCGCTCTATTTAGTACAGAAAAAGCACAGTACTTTCTTGGGCTCTCTTCAACTGAAGAAAAGAAAGATCAACTAATTCTAAGGGAAACTTCTTCGGGAGATAGAGTTTCTATTACTATACCATATCAAGATAGGGCTAGAAGAGTTCGCTGTATAGGACGTTATATCCTTTTAGACTGTTCAAACGCAGCGAATTCCGTCTTTTATCTTGCTACATTTAAAAATAATAGTTTGAGGGAGTTGAGTGTTAATAAGATAACATTTGATGAAAAGACAACACTTTATGAAAATTCATTTTCTGATCGTGTTCTTTTGTTTTTAGAGAGGAGAACTTTTTACGAAAAAATACTTAGTTTTGATTTAATAGAAAATACATTAAAGACTGAATTTGAAAGACCCATCATAAAATCGAATAATACTAAATATTTTTCTAAGGTGATTTGGACTAAAAAAGACAGTTATGATGTAAGCATACCGATTTCTTTATTTTGGAAAAGTGAAGATGCGGATGAGCTCCCAAGAAGAAAAAAATGTATTCTAAGTGTTTATGGGGCTTATGGTAAGAATGATAATTCTGATTTAGATGAAATTATGTTATCTATAATAGATGCAGGTTTTATTTATGCTATAGTTCATGTAAGAGGTGGAGGCTATTTGGGTGGTGAATGGTATCGATCAGGAAAGGCGTTAAACAAATGGAATTCTATCAGAGATTTTATTGAGGGAGTAAATTATTTAAGGGAAAATGATGTAATTGACAGTAAGCGATTAGGTTTAATAACTTCTAGTGCAGGTGGAATAATTGCTGGTGCGGTGTTGAACGAGGAAAAAAATTTATTGCAAAGCATTCTCTTATTTTCGCCATTTATAAATCCTTATGATACACTTCAGAATCCAAATGATCCTCTTTCTAAGACCGAAATAGCAGAGTGGGGAGATATTAGAGACCCTGAAGTAAAGGCTTATATAAAGTCATATTCGCCTATGCAAAATATTGAAAAGGCACGAGACTCAAATACTGTTATAGTTAATATTTTGGGTGAGAAAGACCCATATATTAATAATAACGAAGTGATAGAGTGGTCAAAGAAATTAAATTCTATTGGAGTTAAAAGTTTGTTGTATTTAAACAAAGCAGCTGGTCATGGAGGTTTTACTCCATCAGATGTTCCCTTAATGATTGATACTTTAAATTATTTCTTTGAAGAAGTGGGAAGGAATAACTTATGAATTATTTAAAATTTATAAAAAAGACTAAACTTATATTAATGGGGATTTTAATATTTCTATCTTCGTTTAATGGTGTCTTGCTCTCAGGAATTATTGTATATGCAGGTAGTTTAAATCAGACTTCCTCATTTTCTGACGTTCTAAGATTTGGTGCTATAAGTATTCTGGGTTGGTCAGCAATCTATATATCAAATTACTATTTAGAAGTAACGGAAGCATCAATAACAAAAGATATAAATGTAAAAATTAAACAAGGATATTTTAGAGAACAGTATCTTTCTTCTGAAATGGTAAAAGATTACTCATCTATTATTTCAGTTTTGTCAAATGATTTGAGATTAATCGAAGAAAACTATTTTAGACAAATTTTTGAAATAATTTCTTCAATATTGTTGTTCATCGTCTCTCTAAGTTTTATGCTTTATTTAAACTTCCTAGTTTCAATAATATTTATTGTATTATCAGCATTGCCGATTATAGTACCTGTCTTTATGAAGAAGATGTTGTCTAATTCAGCTAATGAGTACTCTAACAGCAATGCAGAGTATACTCACATAATAAAAGAAATTTTTAATGGTTTTAAGACATTAAAATCTTATTCTGTTACTAAAGAAATAATTAGTTTGTCGGATAAAAAGTTGGATAAACTAGAAGATTCTACTTTTAATTTGAAACGATCAGAGGTTCTTTCAAAATTGGTTGCAGTACTAATTGCAGGTTTTTGCTTTCTAGTTCCCTTGGTTGTAGGATGTTATTTTGTAATTTATCATAAAAGCCTTTCTTTTAGTGAACTGATAGGTATTTTCTTAGCAAACGATAAAGTTTTAGGGCCGATACAATCAATTGCCTATTCATTAAATAAGATAAATACAACCAAAGATTTAAGGAAACCGTTTTTAAAATACTTAAGTGGAGAGAAGAATTTTATAGACGCTGAATATGATAATAACGGACTGTATACTTCATCAATAGATGAGATACACATGAAAGATGTTGTATATTCTATTACACCAGAAAATAAATTAAGTATTGACTTCTCATTTAAGTCACCATTTAGGGTATTATTAACAGGAACTTCTGGTAGTGGGAAAACAACGATTTTAAATTTAATTAATGGTTCTTTAAAGCCACAAAAAGGTTATGTAAATTTGTTATCACATGGGAAAAAGAGTTCAGATTCAATACCAACAGTTGATCAGACACCATATATTTTTGACACTACTATTCGTGAGAACGTAACTTTATTTCAAAATGAATATTTTTCAGATGATCAGATAATTGAGGTATTAAAAAAGGTAAATCTATATGAAGAATTAGAAAAGATAGATATACTAAATTATCAATGTGGTGAAAATGGTAGTAATTTGTCTGGAGGTCAAAAACAAAAAATAGCTTTAGCTAGAGCTCTGATTAGAAATAATAAAGTGTACTTATTTGACGAAATATCAGCTAATTTAGATAATGATAATTCAAATTCCATACATGATATTCTGTTCAATTTAGGTATTTCATTTATTGAAGTTTCACATCATTATGACTTAAATGACAAGAGATACACTGAGATATATAATTTGGAAAATGGAACACTTTTCAAAATTAAGTGATTGGAGGCAAGAATATGGATAAAGATTATATATTAAAAGTGAAAGGGCTGTATCATCAATTTTTACTAGGAAATAATAAAACGTTACAAGTGCTGAAAAATGTTTCTCTTTCTGCTTCGAGAGGAGAATTTATAAGTATTCTAGGAATTAGTGGTTCTGGAAAGTCAACTTTATTAAAATGTATTTCTAGTTTGCTTGAACCAACAAGTGGGGAAGTAATTTTAAATGGAATCAACCCCTATAAAATCAGAAATGCAAAATTGTCAAGTATAAGACGTAACGAAGTATCTTTTATATTTCAAGCATACAATTTAATACCTTCCCTGCCGGTAATAGAAAATATAGCACTTCCTTTGCGATTATCACAAAAAAAATTAACTATTAAAAATGTAGAAAACTTACTCAAAAGAATGAAGTTTAATGCTGGCTTAAACGATTTTGTTGGAACTCTGTCTGGTGGAGAACAACAGAAGGTTGCTATAGCTAGAGCGGTTATTGCTGATAGTGATATAATATTTGCTGATGAGCCAACTGGGGCTTTAGACAGCGTTTCTCGTGAAGTAATTTTTGAATTATTGAGAGAGTTAGTAGGGGCGGGTAAGTGTGTAATTATGGTAACTCACGATATAGAATTGGCCTCGAAAACTGATCGTGCATTAATATTGAAAGATGGAAAAATTTTCAAAGAACTTCATAGACCTAGCGGGGAAGAGTTGTATAAAATCTTAGAGGTACAATCAACTACGGAGGGATAGAGATGCTCAGATTAGTTTACTATCAATTTTTACATAATAAGAAACAATGGTTAGGCGTTTCACCAGTAATTTTTGTTTCGAGTTTAGTTATGGGATTGGCTGTTAATGGGGTAATTAATGTTGAGAATAATTCGCAAGTATTTGTCGGACTTCCAGATCCTAAACCAATTTTTATGTTTCCGATAGTATTCGGAGGAGTAACATTATTCTTTGTGCTCTCTAATATAATAAATATGTTGGTTGAAATTTTTAGAGATGATTACGAACTTCTGGAGGTGTTGGGAGCAAGTCGCCTTCAACTATCATTTCTTGTGGGGGGACAGATTTTTATCATTTCCTCAATTATTAGTTTTATTGCATATCTATGCTCTATATTTGTTACGTCAAATTATTATTATTTTTTACAATACTTTTTCGGGGAAAATATATTACCTGATATCCAATTTCAAATGAGTGCTGTTGGATGTATCATTACAGTAGTGTTGATTTCATTTTTAGCCTTTCTAAGTGGTTGCTTTTATACTTTCAAGAAGATTAGAAATAGGAAGAGTTCTAAAATAAGGCATGTTCTTTCAATAGTAAAAAGAATACTGCTATTGGCTGGTTTTAGTGTTATCTGGTTGCTTTCTTTGCAACAAATTTTCCAAGATAGCACAATTTTAGCGAAGGCCCAGATAATATTCAATATTGTAATCTTAGATATTGTGATTATTTATCAATTATCTCCTTTTATACAGTCATGTTTTATCAAACTACTTTCTATAATTATATTTAGAAATAATTTTATGTTCATTGTTTCGAAGTGGAATTTACTATATCGTAAGCCTTATATAAAATCTATCAGTGCTGCAATTACAGGAGCTATATTGCTAATTTCTAGTTTTCAAATGATTTCTCAGAATATACTATCTCAATTTCAAGATGACAGTGATTTAGAGCTAAAAGTGGCATTTATTGTCTATGTAGGAGCACCAATTTTGATAGTACTTGCAAATATTATTTCAATTGCATTTTTGTCATCTCATCAAGAAAGGATTGAGATTCAGCAATTTGAAATTTTAGGAACTTCTAATTACCAGATGGTTAAGATTAAAGTTGGTGAGGCTATATTTTTGACATTTGTTACTTCATTAATTGCATTTTTACTTAACATTAAAATTATGGCTTTAATATACTACTCTTTAGGGAATATTTTAATAGATGATATGAATCTTTTGGGGTTAATACTTCCAAATTTTATAGTATCTTTTATTTTATTTATTTTAATATTTATTACTAAAAGTTCCTATTTTATCTTTAAGAATGCCAAAATTATTTCTTAAAAATTTGTAAGTTTTCGATATATAAAATAGTTAAATCTATTTTGTATAATTGCTTGCATTTTACTGGTGGAGAGAGTATAATGAGGGTGGATAAAGTACTTAATCCCAAAAATTTAAATAGGAGGATCTAGCTATGGCAGAAGAAGTATTAAATCTTCAATTAGTATCTGTTCAAGTTGACGAAACAGATGAAGTTGATGGAATGCGATTTAGTACATTCAGTACAAACCGTTGCGGTAACTGGAGTGCTTTTAGTTGGGCAAATTGTTAATTCATTTAAATTGTAAACTTTAGAGATTCTCTGGAGTTATGGATGTCGTTCCAATATGTGCACGTTGGAATGTTAGTGCTTATATGGGGGGAACAGAATCCTCTCTTGATTGAAGACAAGCTAGTCATTAGGCTGGTTTGTCTTTTTGTAAACTGTAGTGGGTTTATATAATAGTATTAGTGAGTGGGATAAAAGTTTCATTTAGTTTATTCAGTACAAATTTAACGGGTCAAGATTTATATACTGGTGGTGTTTTTGGGGCTGAGAGAAGTATCTTGATTTTATGTGTGGTTTTTATACTTACAGTTGTTCTGCTCCAAAGAGCTTGTAGAGAAGAATTAGCTCATAAAGGAGATTGATTATTTTGATATCAAAAAAATGCACAGGATAACCTGATGCATTTTTTTAGCGACAATATTTTAAAGTTATTTTATCTGATTTGTCTTCTTTTAGGACATCCATTACAGACAAAGGGAGCCTTATCGAGTAGAGAGCAAGGAAGGTTATCACAGGTAGACACTCGGACTTGTCTGTTTCGTTTCACTTCTTTGGAAACAGTAGTTGGGTCTTTTAGTATAAATTGCCCAATAGATTTGAAGGTTTCTCCGCGCTCTAAACCTAATTGGATATCATTACGGTCTGAAAGGGTAAGGTATTTATGTTTAATCATAGTAGGCCTCATTCCTACCACAAATGTCTCACACTTAATTCCACCATAAAAATCCGTTTTAGGCTAATTTCCACTTTGGTCAGGAAAGTGGAAATTACTTTGAGAAATCACCTCATGAATTTAATAGTCTAGAATATTTTATGAATAAAAGTAAGGCTGGACAAAAACTCAATTTGAGGAGAAAACAAAGCAAATTTTTCGACAATAAAACGCATAGTATCAAGGATTCAACACCTGATACTATGCGTTTTCTAATTTTAAAGACTTTTGCCTAGTCTCATCTTGTTAAGTAAATATAACTCAGTCTTGTTTCATAAGGTGTAGTTCACAGAGAGCTGGTTACGATTTATTACTCCAAAATGTTTTTGCCTTCTTTAACACGCCAACGATAATCTGATAAAATAATATCTTCGAGGGAGTAGCTAGCCTTCCAATCAAGATATTTTTTAGCTTTTGATGCGTCTGCTAGGACGCTGGCTGGGTCACCAGCACGGCGAGCAACAATTTCGTGTGGTATTTTTTGATTCAGTAATTCTTCAGCAGTTTTAAAGATTTCTTTGACGGTATAGCCTTTTTCAGTTCCCAAGTTAAAGATTTGAGAAGAACTGTCTTCTTGAAATAGGTAGTTCATTCCTTTAACATGAGCCTGTGCAAGGTCCAAGACATGAATGTAATCCCGAATACATGAACCATCACGTGTATCGTAGTCATCTCCAAATATTTTTAGGCTATCATTTTGTCCCAATGCGGTCTTGTTGATATTGGGAATGATGTGAGTTGGATTTTTCACACGCAGGCCGTTTGAAGCATCCATTTCAGCCCCAGCAACATTAAAGTAACGGAAAATGACATATTTCCAATCGTAGCGATTGGCCATCCAGTAAATCATTCGTTCACCCATCAGTTTTGTTTCTGCATAAGGGTTGACAGGGTCGAGCAGGGTATCTTCAGTTGCAGGCTTGTCAATACAGTTATTACCATAGAGGGAAGCAGTCGAAGAGAACATGATTTTTTGAATACCAACTTCGGACAAGACTTTGAGAACTTGGTTCATACCAGCAACATTGGCAGTGAAGTATTTACTTGGATTTTCAATACTTTCGCTCACAACAATTTCACCTGCACAATGGAGAACAGCATCAATCTTGTTTTCTTCCAAGTAAGTTTTTAAGGCACTGGCATCATAAACATCCAGTTGTTTAAAGCTAGCACGACTATCTACAGCTGAACGATTTCCTGTAGAGAGATTATCTAGGACATGCACCTTGTAGCCAGCATTTAAAAGAGCTTTAACGGTATGGGAGCCAATGTAGCCAGCTCCACCTGTAACAAGAATTGTTTTTTTCATGACTTTTTCCTTTTTTTATTTTTTACTAGTTGGAAAATTCTTTTTGATTTAAAAAATTAAATACTTCTAATAACGTATTTGTTCGATCTCCAATCAATACTCCATCAAATCCTAATTTAATAATTTCAGGGATGTCTTTACATTGTACACCTCCTCCAAATACTAATTTATATTTAAAATTATATATTTGACTAGATATGAACAAATACCTTTTTAGCATAGTTAAATGATTAGAAATTTCTTCTAAACTGTAGTCCTTTTTTCCACTCAATGTTGCACTTAGAATTTCATATGCTATAATAATTTCTTTTCCTTGAAATTGAATTCCTGATAAAAGTTGATGTATCTCAGCAATATAATTTTTATTTTTGCCAAAACAAATAATAGGAGTTATATTTCCAACTATTGTCTGTTTTATTTTTGAACGAATGATATCTTTAGTTTCATTTAAGAATTTTTGTCGTTCTAGATGGCCGACAAATGCATATTTTATATTATAGTAATTGAGATGTTCACAGGTTAAATCACCAACATTTCGCCCCTTTATAGCAATATTTTGCGAAGCAATTGAAAAAGAATATTCATTGTCGTTAACAGGTATTATTGGTGAAATAATTAATTCTGTTTTAACATTTCCTTCATTGAAAAGTTTTAACAGATCTAATTGTTCATGAATACTTAATTTATTTTTAAAGTTGAATATTGTTAACATTTTCACCTTTTTAATATTAAAACTAATTATTTGTTAATTTTATCATCAATGTATTGTTCTAGTTTTGCTTTGTATTGTTCAAAGTTAGGTTTCTTTACTACATTATGAAATGATAAAGTTTCTCTTTGTGTAAATCCGCAAAACTCCATTGCTTTATGAAATGATATTAGAATTTCGTCTACACTTTTACCATTAAAAAATTCATTGGAATCATTAAAAGTATATTCTGGTGCATTCCATGTTGAAGATATAATATATTCTTTCCCTTTCATGAGTCCACCAGTTCCATATTTATCAGCAAATGAGTAAAACTGCCCATATTCAAATACATTATCAAGATACAATTTTAATTTTCCTGGAACATTAAACCAATAAATTGGGAATTGAAAAATAATTAGGTCAGCCCATAAAAACTTATTTCTTTCATCAATAATATCATATGATTCTACTGAAGATAGCTGTACATTATGATGATGCCGTAATTTATTTAAAAAAATATTGTATAAGCTAAAGTTAAGTTCGCCTTTACAGAAATCATGTTTTTGATATCCGTTTACCAATAAGATGTTCATATTTAATTCCTCCTTGTATTAAAAATATCATTAATTAATATTTTTGTCAATATTTTTATTGAAAATAATTGAAAATAATGAAAAAAAGTGAAAAAAACAAACTTAGTATATCTATACCATGACTTTTGTACTGAAAAACATTAGTTTAATTGTGGTTTGAAAAATTGTTCAAAATTTTTTCAATCATATTTACTATAAATAGTAAACTGCATCCCAACAACCCCAAAAATGTGATAAAAATTTCAACTATTATTATCTATAATAAAGCTACCTGTTCTTTGAAAATTGAATCCACTCCGTCTTGATT
>NZ_NGVM01000279.1:0-253 GCF_002238115.1 Streptococcus sp. KR
ATCCCGATATTCAATCGTAATGTCACGCATCAGCCACTCGTGATTCTTCATATACCGCATGACGGCGTTCGGTGTCGATACCGCCAAACTTATTCTGGTCAAAAATTGTTCATTATCAGCCTGATCACGGTAGTATGCGGCTTCCCGTGCTGAAATATAATTTGTATCGGCCACAAGCAACTGATTGTCCAGTAGCGACTGAAACTTATTATAAACTGTGAGCTGACGAGTTCCTTCCGGGTTATCGTACTCA
>NZ_NGVM01000280.1:0-253 GCF_002238115.1 Streptococcus sp. KR
TGTACGATAAAACAAGTAGATTACCTCAAACAGGTGATGGATCATCAATGGGTATGATGTTAATTGGACTAGTGACGTTATTGCTAAGCTTAGGTTTAGTAGTTATAAGTAAATTTACTATTTGATCATGATTGAATGATCGTAAGCACTCCACAACGAACCGGGTTGAATCTTAACCATTGATGGTATCTCAGATCCCTGGGTTCAAACAAAAATAGCGGGCGACCAACGCAGTTTTCTGCGTTAGTCGCCC
>NZ_NGVM01000281.1:0-253 GCF_002238115.1 Streptococcus sp. KR
AAAGAAGCAGTCTCTCAGTTAAATGTAACCTGCGACAAACTAAATCAGCTTATGGATAAGCAGTATTATCTACTCGAAAAGAGAGTTTCAATTATTGAACACGAACTTGACCTCAATAAAGGTGGTGATAAAAATGGAAAAAATCATTAGTGCAATTTCAAAGCGAAAGGACAATAAGTACTTCTGGATTGGATTAGTTTCAGTTGTTTTAGTGATGATTCAAGAATTCTTGAAGATTCTTGGCATATCAACG
>NZ_NGVM01000282.1:0-252 GCF_002238115.1 Streptococcus sp. KR
GAGGAACAGGTTTAAATGTTCAGAGCAAGATGAAAGCAGTTCATCACCTGGATGTTCCGTGGAGACCAAGTGACATCCAGCAACGCAATGGACGTATAATCCGACAGGGAAATGAAAACAAGGAAGTAGATATTTACCACTATATTACCAAAGGTTCGTTTGATAATTATCTATGGGCAACTCAGGAGAACAAACTCCGTTATATTAAGCAGATTATGACTTCTAAGGAGCCGATTCGTGCTGCAGAAGACA
>NZ_NGVM01000283.1:0-252 GCF_002238115.1 Streptococcus sp. KR
GAATCGAATGGTCTTTTGAATGTTATCAAAGACGTGCCGACCTTCAGCAACCGCTTCAACAATGGTGGTAAAACTATCATTAACCAGCACCATATCGGCAGCTTCCTTGGCAACATCGGTTCCTTTGATTCCCATGGCAATTCCGATATTCGCCTGCTTTAACGCAGCGGCATCATTGACACCATCACCAGTCATCGCAACAATCTTGTTGTTAGCCTGTTGAGCTTTAACAATTCTCAGCTTATTGGCAGG
>NZ_NGVM01000284.1:0-252 GCF_002238115.1 Streptococcus sp. KR
TTTGTCAATTAATAGCGTATCTATCGGATATTTCGTATGCTCAAATTCAATGTCTGAATATAGGTTGTTAGTGATTAAAGAAACGGCCCTGGCTAGCAATACTAGCTGGGCTTTTTTGTTGTGTTCAATTGTTTATTTTGTTGAGGGTTTCATCACTATTTATTTGGAGGAGAGCAGACACATGAAGAAAAAACAGCTTGTTTATTGGATATCACTGGTAGTAGGGATGTTCCTGCTATTTGTTGGCGGTGG
>NZ_NGVM01000285.1:0-250 GCF_002238115.1 Streptococcus sp. KR
ACGGTTCTGGGCGGACCGGGTTCACTACAGTCAACGAAACAAGAATTACATGATTCACGGTGTAACTGGTCCCGATGAGTACGAGAACAACGTTGATAACAATTGGTATACCAACATTTTGGCTCAATGGACTTTGAAATATACCTTGGAGATTCTCAAGGAAGTTTCACCTGAACAAGCTAAAAAGCTAAATGTCAGTGAAGATTAAAAGAAACATTGGCAAGATATTGTCGACAACATGTATCTGCCT
>NZ_NGVM01000286.1:0-249 GCF_002238115.1 Streptococcus sp. KR
ACGCAAGTGCTATGTTTGCACAAGCTATGTCTTTGTTACAGAAGGGATTGATTGCGGTTGGTGCCTTTCTCGTTGTTGTAGGGATTGTCAACCTTGCAACCAACATTAAAGATGGTGGACCAGGTGTTCGGAATGCCATTCTTGAAATTGTCGGTGGTGTTATGGTAGGGGCAGCTGGAGCCTTTGTAACTCAAATTTCAATTTAGGAGGATAAACAATGACATGAATCTTAGTTTAGTCTCACCCTTT
>NZ_NGVM01000287.1:0-249 GCF_002238115.1 Streptococcus sp. KR
CCCTTAAATGCTTTACCAAATACAACAAATTATACACAAGTTATATTGCATTCAAAGCTTTTAGAAGAAGATATGTTTAGATATTACGCAGAGGATCTGTGGTTCCCTGAGGAAACACAAAGTCTTATTGACAAGGGTACCCAAGTAACAGCCACTTTTAGTTATGAAGATATTGATAAAAATGAATATAAAGATCTTGAAGTGAAATTCTTCGCAACTCTGGGAAAAAATTCCAAAAACGAAATTGGA
>NZ_NGVM01000288.1:0-248 GCF_002238115.1 Streptococcus sp. KR
ACTAAAGGTGTTTATTTTTACGGGACTTATTCTGATCACTGGTCAACCAAGGTATTAGCATGAGGACCATTATTTTGATCCTGATAGGCTACAGAGAATGCTTTAACAAAATCAGCAAGTTTAACTTCACCAATATTTGTGGTTTGATTGTCCAAATCTGCATACAGTTTTTCTGGATGACGTTCCAGTTCGCTCATTTTAATAAATAGCTGTGCAAGCTTTTTAGAAACGCCCCTATCAACCATTGA
>NZ_NGVM01000028.1:0-12759 GCF_002238115.1 Streptococcus sp. KR
GATCTGGTGTTACTGTAACTTCTTTTTGTTTAAGTGTTACTTTGAACTCTTGATCTGTATCTTTATCCGTATCGAACTTACCACCTTCTGGGTATGTATTAGATACTAATTCATATCCTTTGTTTTCAAGTTCTTTGATCTTAGCTTTAACATCAGCTTCTTTTGTTAATGGAGTTTCTGATCCACCTTGTTCAGTAATTTCAGCTACCCCTGGAATTGCATTTCCTTTTTCATCTACAAATGTTGTTTTCGCTTTTTGGATTGCTGTATATTTAACAACATATTCGTAATCTTCATCTGTAGCTGTTGTTGCTTGTACTGGTACTTTTTCAACACTTGCGATGTAACCTTCTTTTTGAGGTACTGCAAGTTCTGGAAGATCAGTACTTTGACCATTAGTTCCTTTCCAGTTAATATAAACTGGTTTGTCTTCAGAGTTAATTACCGCTTTACCTTGTGCAGTTAACTTGATTGAACCTGTGTAACTTACAGTTTGTTTTTGTGATGGGAATACATCAGTACCCGCTAAGCCTGCAACATTGTCAGCGTATACAAATTTAATTGTACGGTTTACTTCTTCTACTTTTGTTTTCTTAACATAATCATACTCTGCTGGGGTAACAAATGCAGATCCATTTATACCTTTAGCTTTTAATTCTTCTTCAGAATATAAATCTCTTGCTCTTGTCTTCGTAACACTTAGTGTACCTTTTACGTTTTCAGGAGGAAGATCTGCAAGAATGTATTCTTCTCCGTTAACTTCTTTAACTAAGTCTACGTGATCATTACTTACATCATATTTGTTTCCAAGCACATTAGTGTAATCTTTTGAACCATCTTCACTTAAAGGAATATTCCCCGTATATCTTGTTGGTTCAAAACCTATAACTTCACCTGTCACTAAATCTTTGAATGTTCTAACAACAGCACCTGTTGGTGGCTCACCTTGAACTTTACCATCACCTTTAACACTCCAACCGTTTGGCACTGTAGTTATAACATCTTCTTTCTCACCGTTAATAGATTCTCCACCTGATACAGTAAGAGTTGCTGCAGTTTTATCGTTTCCTACATAACCTTGTTTAATTAATCCATTTTCATAAGTAATATTAGAATATTCACTTGTTAGAGTTTTGTCTTTTATTACTTTTTCAATACCTAAAGATTGAAGAGGCATAGAGACTATAGAATCTTCTTGAATAGTTCCTTCTGTAACAGTAAGTTCTAATTCCGTTGGTGAAATTAATCTAGGTGTTAATGTAAAACCAGTATCTCGACCATCTTGTAAAATCCATACATTGTTTTCATTAGCTCTAGCATTAGACCAACGGTTTTGCGGGCGATATGTAATACTATCTCCTTTATTAGGGTTAATAGTAGACGCTGTATTTAATCCATTTACAAAGTTAGAACTTCCTTCAAGTTCTTTGAATTCAGTAAAATCTGCATTAGGAAGTTTGATTGTAAATTTAGATCCTACTCCATAACGAACATCTGAATCAGTTTTTAATACGATCGAATCACTTCTACCTATTTGCTCATTGTTAAGGTATGTCAATCCATTGTTTTCACTTAGTGATGCACTAGTACCTTGTTTTTGATAGCTAGGTTGTTGACCTTTTCTTGTATAAGTATGTTCCAGAACTGTACGCCCATCAATTTTAATAGTCGCTGTATACGGAGTGTCTTTTGAAATTTGTGGAGCTAAATATCCATCACCCGATAAATTACTCGCTCCAAACGACACATTCGGATAGTCTTTTACTTTATCGTTCCACTCGATGTTGTAAGTATATGTTCCAGTTTCGTTAGCTACCGCTGGTTGCTCAGCAACACGTTGGTCATAAGTCATACCACGTTGTGTACGTTGTGCCCAATATGGTACAGATTTGTTATTGTTGTTTCCTGTAGTTGTTTTAAAGTCGATAGATTTAACTTTACCAACTACTGTTCCATCTGTAGCTCTGATTTCCGTATTTACTGCCAAACCAGCACCTAACTCAGCTAAGTTAGTAAGTTCAATTTTTGTAATAGAACCTGCTTTAAGAGTTGATGTACTAATAGTAGTATCAAATCCCCATCCTGTAGGAGCCGTATTATCTGCATTCATATCAACATAAGCGTTTGTTACAGCTTTAACTGTTTCTCCATCTTTAAAAACATCTTTACCTGTAATTTTTGATGCAGTAGCAGCTAATACCGATTCTACTTTACCTGCATGGCCAGCACGTTTCATTTCCGTATAAACTGCTTCAATGGCAGCAGAAAGACGGTTCACTTGAGCTACCATTTGGTCTTTAGAAGCATCAGATGAAAGCAATCCTTTAGACGCTACTGCTTCAAGCTTCACTGTAGCAATTGCAGCCGATAACTTTTGTTTAGATGCTTCATCTTTCACTTCTTTATCTGAGAAGTTTGAGGCTACTGTTGCCATAACATCAGCTTCTGAAGTCAATTGAGTAAGAACTGTTTTAACATCGTCTTGTGCTTTTTCTGTTGCAGCTTTTTCAGATGTTTCTTTGTTAGTTTTTTCTTTGTCTGCTTCTTTTTTATCAGCTTGCTCTTTATCAGATTTTTCTGTTGCAGCTTTATCGGTAACTTCTTTTTCTGCTACAGGTTTAGCTACAGGTTTAGCTTCAGTTTTAGCATCTTCTTTTACTTCAGGTTTTTCATCTGCTTTTACTTCAGATTTTTCATCTGCTTTTACAGCATCAATCTTTAATTCAGGAAGTTCTTCAACAACGGGTGTTGTTGAACCAGAATCAGATTTCTGTTTATCAGAATTTGTAACTTCTGGAGTTTTTGCAGAAGCAGTACTTGTTTCATCAGCTTTAACAGCGTTTGCTCCTAAAAGAAGAGCAGTCCCCAAAAGAACACTAGCCGCACCAAAACTATACTTACGAATAGAAAAGCGCTGAGCTCTTCTACCATGGTATTTTCCCATTCTTGAATACATGTTTTCTCCTTATTTATATATGTTGATTTAGAATACGGTTGAAGTCCTTCATATCCCCTGCCTCTCCTGCTAAAGAACACCTTCTTTAACGAAACTACAACACAATACTCATTATTCGATTTTACCATATGTTTTTAACATCAGTCAACCAAAATGATCTATATATTCTCGCTTTTTGTATAATATTTTTGTACCCAAAATACAAAAAGAAGGAATTACCCTTCTTTTTATTATAATAACTTTTTTATTTTATTTACGGTTTAATACGGTGCAACATACGTGGGAATGGAATGGCTTCACGGATATGTTTTGTTCCTGCTGCGAAGGTTACCATACGTTCGATACCGATACCAAATCCACCGTGTGGAACTGTACCGTATTTACGAAGGTCAAGGTAGAATTCATACTCTGTACGATCCATACCAAGTTCATCCATCTTAGCAACAAGGGCATCATAGTCTTCCTCACGCATAGACCCACCGATGATTTCTCCATAGCCTTCTGGGGCAAGCAAGTCTGCACAAAGCACGCGCTCTGGATTCCCAGGAACTGGTTTCATGTAGAAGGCCTTGATGGCTGCTGGATAGTTCATGACAAATGTTGGCACACCAAAGTGGTTTGAAATCCAAGTTTCATGTGGTGAACCAAAGTCATCTCCATGCTCAAGATGCTCGTAATCAGCATCTTCATCATTCTCATGCTCTTGCAAGAGGTCAATGGCTTGATCGTAAGTGATACGTTTGAAGGGCTCTGCAATGTAGCGTTTCAAGAGTTCTGTATCACGTTCCAAGGTTTCCAAGGCTTGAGGTGCACGGTCAAGAACACCTTGAAGAAGAGCTTTCACATAAGCTTCTTGCAAGTCAAGTGACTCATCATGTGTCAAGTATGAGTACTCTGCGTCCATCATCCAGAATTCAGTCAAGTGACGGCGTGTTTTTGATTTTTCAGCACGGAATACAGGACCAAAGTCAAAGACACGACCAAGGGACATAGCGCCTGCTTCTAGGTAAAGCTGACCTGATTGGCTCAAGTAGGCTGGCGTTCCGAAGTAGTCTGTTTCAAAGAGTTCAGTTGAATCTTCTGCCGCATTTCCTGAAAGGATTGGGCTATCAAATTTCATGAAGCCGTTCTTGTCAAAGAACTCATAAGTTGCATAGATGATAGCGTTACGGATTTGCATCACAGCTACTTGCTTACGAGAACGGAGCCACAAGTGACGGTTATCCATCAAGAAGTCTGTTCCGTGTTCTTTTGGTGTGATTGGGTAGTCTTGAGATTCACCGATTACTTCGATGTCTGTAATATCCAACTCATAGCCAAACTTAGAACGTTCGTCTTCTTTGACAATACCTGTCACATAAACAGACGTTTCTTGGCTCAAGCGTTTGATGACATCAAACTTCTCAAGTCCCACTTCTTCACCAAATTTTTCTAAAAAGTTTGGTTTAAAGGCCACACCTTGGAAGAAGGCTGTCCCGTCACGCAATTGCAAGAAGGCGATTTTCCCTTTTCCTGATTTGTTGGCAACCCAAGCGCCAATCGTCACTTCTTGACCAACATAGTCTTTTACATCGATAATCGTTACACGTTTTGTCATTATTTTTCCTTTTCTTTTATTTTTCCATAAATGCTTTCAAGCGGTTAACCGCTTCTTTAAGCGTGTCTAGGTCTGTCGCATAGCTGAGGCGCACATTTTCTGGCGCTCCAAATCCAGCTCCTGTTACCAAGGCTACTTCAGCTTCTTCTAGGATAGCAGTTGTAAAGTCTGTCACATCCGTATAGCCTTTCATCTCCATTGCCTTTTTGACATTTGGGAAGAGGTAGAAGGCTCCTTGCGGTTTGACCACTTCAAATCCTGGCACCTCAGCAAGAAGGGGATAGATGGTATTGAGACGTTCCTCAAAAGCCTGACGCATGCTTTCCACCGTATCTTGCTCGCCTGATAGAGCCTCAACTGCTGCATACTGGGCTACTGCTGACGGATTCGAAGTTGTTTGACCTGCAATCTTGGACATGGCAGCGATAATGTCTGCTTCTCCAACGGCATAGCCAATACGCCAGCCAGTCATAGCATAGGTTTTAGACACACCATTGATAACCACTGTTTGCTTGCGAATCGCTTCTGATAGACTAGAAATAGGTGTGAACTCATGGCCATTATAGACCAAGCGCCCATAGATATCGTCTGCTAGGATGAGAATATCCTTTTCTACAGCCCAGTTCCCGATTGCTAAGAGTTCCTCACGGGTGTAAATCATACCTGTCGGATTAGATGGTGAATTCAGCACCAAAACCTTGGTCTTGTCTGTGCGAGCTGCTTCTAACTGCTCTACAGTCACCTTAAAGTGATTGTCTTCCTTAGCAGGAACAAAGACTGGCACACCCTCTGCCATCTTGACCTGGTCTCCATAGCTGACCCAGTAGGGGGTTGGGATGATAACTTCATCACCTGGATTGACCACAGCCATAAAGAAGGTATAGAGAGAATATTTTGCTCCTGCAGCTACTGTCACTTGATTTGGCGCTACAGAATAGCCATAAAAGCGCTCAAAGTAGGTATTGACTGCTGCCTTGAGCTCTGGCAGGCCTGAGGTTACTGTATAAAAAGAAGCACGCCCCTCTTGAATCGATGCAATGGCGGCATCTTGGATATTTTTTGGAGTAGTGAAATCTGGCTCACCCAAGGTTAGAGACAAGATATCTCTTCCCTCAGCCTTCAGTGCTTTGGCACGGGCTCCAGCAGCCAAGGTCACACTTTCTTCCATTTCTAAAATACGGTTGGATAGTTTCATAGGCCCTCCTTATTGACCAATGCTCCTGTTTCAAAATCTACTAGATAAAAATCGGAGCCTGACTTGACTTCCCAGATTGGCTTGTCTTGATAACGGCCAAAGGTAATCTTGTCAATCTCGCCAGCTCCTTTTTCCTTAGAAACCGCTTCTGCTTTTTCTTGTGAAATACCCTGATTTAGCTGATAAACGTAAATCTTATGGTCATCTTTTCCGATCAGGACAGCAAGTGCTTCTTGCTGTTTATTACGACCAAGAACGCTGTAATAAGATTCCAAGCCATTGTATAAATCAACCTGATCAGCCTGCTCTAATCCTGCATACTGCTGAGCTAATTTTTCTCCTTCACTTTTAGCTGTTTGATAAGGTTTCATACTAAGAGAAACCAGATACAGAAAGGAAGCACTGATAACCACAAACAAAATCGTCATCCCTAGACCATACTGCCACAGTAGATTATTTTTTGCTTTATTTTGTCTTGTTTTCACTCGTCTATTTTACCATCTATTGGGCTTTATTACAAGTGAATGCAAGAATACTCTTCGAAAATCAAATTCAAACCACGTCAGCTTCGCCTTGCCGTACCCAAGTACTGTCTGCGGCTAGCTTCCTAGTTTGCTCTTTGATTTTCATTGAGTATAAGAAACCAATTTTATTTCTTCCTTCAAAGTAAACCGATTTTTCTTGTTTAAAACCGAGAGAGAAAAGCATAGACACAAGCGAAATCACCGTATTAAAAAACCTGAGCTTGCACTCAAGTTTTCAGAAATTCTTTTAATCTATGGAATCATTTTATCATCTATTCTTTTAGCCATTTTTCCTAAAAAGATAGTCAGTAGAAGGCTAATCATGACTAAAAAGGATCCTAGATAAAGAAATGTTACTACAAAGCCTAAATTGTCAATCAACCAGCCTGTCAGTGGGAAGAACACAATCATACTTAGACTAAACATCATAGAGTAGACACTCAGCATGGTTGCCCTTACTTCACTTGGGAGTCGCTCTTGCAAATCATTATCAAAAATCGGCTGAAAAAGAGCATATAGAGCATTACTAATCAAATAAACCAAAATATAGATTAGAGGTGTTCCAAAGTAGGACAGCAGGTAGGTAACTCCAGTCAGCAGGACGAGGACAGGGAAAAGCTTCAAGGCGGCATATCTCTTTCCAATCTTACTCGCTAGATAGACTGCGACGATATTCAAGAGACTTCCAAGTAGCATAACTGCTGAAATTTGCCAACTACTTAAATCTGGTAACTGATTTTGATAGTAAAAATAAAACATGCACATGAGTGTACCAACAATCTGAGACAAAATCATCCAGTTGAAGAGCATGGGATTTCGCTCCAACTCTTCCTTAACAGTCCACATAATCTGTTTCATGGTCACACTATCAGTTTTTTCTAGCTTGACACTGGGCTCTTTCAGCATCCAAATCAAGACAAGAACTATGATAGAAGTGGCAATCATGATATAGTAGGTCAGGTGCAATTGACCATGGACAAAAAATCCCGCCAACACTGTCCCCAAAGAACGAGTTCCTTCTGCTACTCCTGACATGAAACTTGAAATGGATAGATAGCGCTCCTTTAGCCCAGCCTCTACAGCCGAGTCATAGACCATTGCTGCGCTTGTTCCTGAATCAAAATTATAAGACAAGGCACTTATCGCCATAGCTAGCGCATAAATCCAAAAATTTCCCTGCCCAGCCAACATAAGAATAGAAGACACAATCCCTGCTATTCGACTTAAATAAAGGTTGGTCTTATAGGAATAGCGGTCAGCTAACATACCAGATGGAATTTCACAGAGAAGACTGGTCATATGAAAAATACTCTCCAGAAGTCCAATCTGCCAAAGAGACATTCCGTTTTGACTGAGAAAGAGAATCCAAAAACTGGTAATCCCTAGAAATGCAAAAAACTCAACTCCGGCCATCAGGCCAATATTTTTCCGATAATTTCTTATTAACATCTTTTCTCCTTTAACAAGTGTATTATTATTTCTTTTGTCCGTCACTTGTTAATCTGTGCCTTACATGATCTCCACCCCTTTTTAGAAGCACTCTTCAATGCCATTATTATTCCTTTAATTATTTATGAAATGATACCGGAAAATAGCCGTTCTGCGGTTTCTATTGCGAGTTTTCTTGTTTATTTTAGCACTTATGTCATTATATTACAAGAGAATATTGGAATACTCCTATAAAATCAAAGAAAACTAAAATCCAAAAAATAGTTCTTACTTTTCCAGTGACAACTGACTAGAGTTTCAGCAATTTTATAATTTTCAAATAAACTCTGAGCAAATTTCTTGCAAGTCCTTTTGTTTTGTTGTAATATATTTTATAACAACGAGAGACTTCTCGGAAATTTAAGAAAAAGGAGACACATCATGTCTAAAAAAGTATTATTTATCATCGGATCACTACGTCAAGGTTCTTTCAACCACCAAATGGCTCTCGAAGCTGAGAAAGCACTTGCTGGTAAAGCAGAGGTTAGCTACCTTGATTATTCAACCCTTCCTCTCTTCAGCCAAGATTTGGAAGTTCCAACACATCCAGCTGTAGCTGCTGCTCGTGAAGCAGTTCTCGCTGCGGATGCCATCTGGATTTTCTCTCCAGTCTATAACTTCTCTATCCCTGGTACGGTGAAAAACTTGCTTGACTGGCTATCTCGCGCTCTTGACTTGTCTGATACACGTGGCGCTTCTGCCCTTCAAGACAAGTTTGTCACAGTATCATCTGTAGCCAATGCAGGTCACGATCAACTTTTCGCTATCTACAAGGACCTTTTGCCATTTATCCGTACAAAAGTAGTTGGTGACTTTACTGCTGCACGTGTTAACGACTCTGCCTGGGCAGACGGAAAATTGGTTCTTGAAGAAACAGTCCTAAACTCACTTGAAAAACAAGCTCAAGACTTGGTCGTAGCAATTCAATAAAAAATAAAGAATTTTTAAAAGTCTAAATCAATTATCGCCACCTCATAGGGTGGCTTTTTTAGACTCTATCAAGATTCTCAGACAAACATCAGCCATCCAAAAAAACCTTGAGCGTTACCACTCAAGGTTTTTAGCAGTCTTTTCCATCATGGAAAATCGTTCTAAGAATATTCTTTCATTCGAGATCTATCACTTATCATCTTCTTTCGAGAAATTAGTGACTGCTTGTTGCTGATTAATCTTCTTTTCTTCGACCTACATATAGGCTCAATAGAATACCGCTACCTAAAAGAACAGAGATATAATCAGATTGGCTTCCAGTTTCTGGTAATTTGTCCCCATGTTTTTCTTTACCTGTAGTTGGTACTACTGGGTTAGAAGTTAATGGTGTTACCGGTTGAACTGGTACATTTGGATTTGGTTGTGTTGGAACTTCAGGAATGTTTGAAGTTGGTTTGTCATTGACTTCTGGCATACCAGGTACTCCGCCATTAAATTCTGGAATTTCATGAACTGGAGGTGTTGGCATTCCTGGAACTTCTGGATTAGGAAGTTCATTGACTTCTGGCATACCTGGTACTCCACCATTGAATTCTGGCAATTCATTAACCTCTGGCATTCCTGGAACACCACCGTTGAATTCTGGCAATTCATGAACTGGTGGTTCTGGCATTGCAAACGTTGGTCCTTCTGGCACATTACGTGTTGGAGGAACTGGTTTGTCATTTGATGGTGTTACTGGTTTGCCTTGGCAACCACATTTACCATCTTTTCCGTCCTTACCATCTTTGCCGTCGCGACCATCACGTCCATCTTTAACAACTGTTTTTGTCACAGTTCCATCAGAATTGATGATTGTGATTGTATGACTACCATCACCATTATCTTCAACAGAAACTTTTGGTGATTTACCATCTTTACCGTCTTTAATCACCATTTCTGTCTTACTTCCATCTGGATTAATGATTGTAACAACGTGAGTTCCATCGTTATTATTTTTAACAGTTACAGTTGGTGAAACGCCATCTTTACCGTCTTTACCATCTTTGATAATAGATTTGTATTCACGGCCATCAGAATCAACGATTGTCAATGTGTACGTTCCGTCTCCGTTATCAACGATGTTCGCTTTTGGTGATTTACCATCAAAGATTGTAGTTGTAGTTTCTTTACCGTCAGCTCCTGTCACTTTAATAGTGTGTGAACCATTGTTGTTATCTATCACTTCAAGTTTTGGTTCTTTACCATCACGAACTGTGGTTGTTGTAGTTGTACCGTCTGAGTTCACAACTGTGATAGTGTGAGTTCCATCTCCGTTATCCACAACCTTAGCAGTTGGTGATTTACCGTCACGAATTGTGGTTTCAGAAACAGTACCATTACCGTTTTCTACACGAATAGTGTAAGTACCATCATGGTTGTCAGTAACAGTTGCTACTGGTGATTTACCATCTTTAATGATTGTTTCAGTAGTTGTGCCGTCACCATTTAGAACTGAGATCTTATGAGTTCCATTTTGTTCGTCAGTAATAGTAACTTTTGGTGATTTACCATCACGAACTGTGGTTTCAGTTGTCACACCTTCTGGATTTGTAATAACGATTGTATGACTTCCGTCTCCATTATCACGAACTGATGCGGTTGGAGTACGTCCGTCAACACCGTCACGACCATTCTTAACAACAAACTCATTCTTCGTTCCGTCTGGGTTAGTGATTGTTACTCTGTGGCTTCCATCTGGGTTTTCTGTTGTAGTTGCTGTTGCAGCTTTACCGTCTTTACCATCTTTGATGATAGCGTTGGTAACATTGCCGTCTCCATCCGTAACTTTAACAGTATGAGTTCCATCGTTGTTATCTGTTACTTCAACTTTTGGAGTCTTACCATCTTTACCATTCTTAACAACAGTTTCTTTAGTTGTTCCGTCTGGATTTGTTACAGTGATTGTGTGGCTTCCATCTGGATTTTCTGTTGTAGTGATATTGGCAGTTTTACCGTCTTTACCATCTTTAACTTTAGTTGTTGATTCAGAACCATCAGGGTTTCTAACAGTAATAGAGTGTGTTCCATCTCCATTGTCCGTTACATTTACAACTGGTGATTTACCGTCTGCTCCATTAGCTCCATTAGCTCCGTTTTCACCTTTTTCACCTTTGTCGCCTTTTTCACCGGCTACTCCTTGAGGTCCACGGATATTACCAATCTTGTTCCAAGAACCATTTTCTTTCTTGTAAACATCACCTGTATTGGCGTCGATATAAGTATCACCGTCTTTACCATCATTAGCAGTTGGGGCAGTAACTCCACTTAGTAATTCAGCACCGTTACGTCCATTTGTACCAGAAGCTCCATCTGTACCATTACGTCCATTTGTACCATTCAAGATATCACTTGTACCAATTAATTCATCCACACCTGGATCGTATTTACCGTTACCATTATTATCATAGTATGCTGTAATACGAGTACCATTTACTGGTTGTGAATCTGTAGTTTCTGGTTGCGTACCTGTTGAATCTGTAGTTGTTGGTTGTACTGTTTCTGATGACTCAGTTGCACTTCTATCTCCATCTGGTAATGCTCTTCTATTTCTTGCACTTCTTGATGTTCCAGAAGGTTGTGAATTAGAAGTTGATCCAACACCTCTTCTAACTGCTTCCACCAATGCATTTAAGTCAATAAATGGTGTACGTCCATCTTTACCATTCTTACCATCTTTCACTGTAAAGGTTACTGGATCTTTACCTGGTGTTGTGATAGTTACAAGAGTGCTTTGGCCATCTTGTCCACGTTGAGTAGTGATTGTAGGAGTTTGTCCATCCTGACCGGTTGCACCAGTTTCTCCCTTAGCACCATCTTGAACAAAGACTGTAGTTGGTTGTGAACCATCATGGTTATCCACCGTGATTTCTACCCCCTTATGCCCTTCTTCATCCTTACGAACAGCTGTTACTGTTGGAGAGACACCGTCCACTCCATCTTTAATAACTGCAAGAGGTTTTTCAGGATTCAATGGTTGACCTGGATGTGCTGGATCTTCTTGGTAAACTTTAGTTTCTTTACCATCTTTGACAGTAAGCAATGATTTACCATCACGTCCGTCCGCACCTTTAGCACCATCTTTAATCATTTCAGAACCTAGAAGTTCATCAGTTCCTGGAGTATACTTACCATCATTGTTTTCATCAGTATAGAATGTCACAATTGTATGAGATGGATTGCCGTTTTGTCCTTCGACACGAAGCAAATCAACTTTTGGAGTTTTACCGTTCAGACCATTTTCTCCGTCCTTAACATTTACTGTAACTGGATCTTTACCTGGAACAGTGAATGTAATGTCGGTACTATGACCATCTTTACCTGGAGTTACAGTTACTTCTGGAGTCTTACCATCTTCTCCACGTTCACCTTTATCACCCTTAGGTCCCTTGATGTTGCCTTCTTTGTCCCAGTTGCCGTTATTCTTAACGAAGACGTCGCCTGTTTCTGTATTGACGTATTTATCGCCGTCTTTACCTTGATTTGCTTCTGGGTTAACTTTGCCGTTTAAGACGTCTTTACCGTCGCGTCCATCACGTCCGTCACGACCTGCTGCGCCATCTCGTCCGTCGCGTCCTGGTAAACCTTGGGCTCCGTCTTGACCATCACGACCTTGAAGACCTTGTTCACCTTTGTCCCCTTTAGGTCCCTTGATGTTGCCTTCTTTGTCCCAGTTGCCGTTATTCTTAACGAAGACGTCGCCTGTTTCTGTATTGACGTATTTATCGCCGTCTTTACCTTGATTTGCTTCTGGGTTAACTTTGCCGTTCAAGACGTCTTTACCGTCGCGGCCATCACGTCCGTCACGACCTGCTGCGCCATCTCGTCCGTCGCGTCCTGGTAAACCTTGGGCTCCGTCTTGACCATCACGACCTTGAAGACCTTGTTCACCTTTGTCCCCTTTAGGTCCCTTGATGTTGCCTTCTTTGTCCCAGTTGCCGTTATTCTTAACGAAGACATCGCCTGTTTCTGTATTAACGTATTTATCGCCGTCTTTACCTTGATTTGCTTCTGGGTTAACTTTGCCGTT
>NZ_NGVM01000289.1:0-247 GCF_002238115.1 Streptococcus sp. KR
TTCAATTTCCGTTAACTTCATTCATTTCCCTGCTTTGAGCGAATAAAAAATAAGCCAACATCTGGGACTTCGACGTGATCGCCATCGTACAGTTTCCGGCCACGGCGATTATCAGGTTCGTCATTGACATTAACTGTTGTTTCTCTTAAAAACCATTTTGCCTGACCGCCACTGCTGATGATTGATTCCTCTTTAAGCAGTTGGCCAAGAGTGATATATGGACTATCAATGAAAACATCTTTTTTCA
>NZ_NGVM01000290.1:0-247 GCF_002238115.1 Streptococcus sp. KR
ATAATTCTTAAGTGCGGTATATATCTCAGAACCGGCAAACACATCGCCACCAGGTGAATTAATTTCGGCAACAATATTTTGACCATTTGCAGTGCTTAACGCATCTTTAACTGCGGAAGGAGTAACTGTTGAATAGCCAAAGAATTCATATACTTCAGCATCATCATCACTAGATACAACACCTTTAATTGGTACTGTTGTCATTATCATCACCTCCTTCCACTGCTGAAACTTTCAAATCAGGAAA
>NZ_NGVM01000291.1:0-247 GCF_002238115.1 Streptococcus sp. KR
CTATTAGCGACCAGCGATACGCATGGGTTTATCGAACCAACCAACTACGTTGATTCAGGCCTCGACAAGCCCTTCGGTATCGAAAAGGCGTGCACGACCATCAAAAAATATCAGAAGGCTCATCCCGACGAAAAAACAATTCTATTAGACAACGGCGATTTCCTTGAAGGATCGCCGATGGCATACTATGTCGCCAAACGGGCCGATAAGCAGGATCAGGATTCATTCTTTACTGCTTATAATGAAG
>NZ_NGVM01000292.1:0-247 GCF_002238115.1 Streptococcus sp. KR
AATCATTAGACGAAATAAACGGGAATTTACCATTCTTTAACGTCATTGAAATGAAAATAAACGGAATATTGGCGCTCTCCAACAATTCGTCATTTGACGGATCCAAGTCAATGGCAACCAACAAGATTCCCATCACCGATCGTTCAATCACGGTTCGAATGGCTTTTGCCTGAATATCAGCGTCACCTTCACCGGCAAAAATAATCATGACACTCAAGTCACGAACTTTGGCCCGTTCCTGAATACC
>NZ_NGVM01000293.1:0-245 GCF_002238115.1 Streptococcus sp. KR
ATGATGCAGGAAAAGATTTTTCTGATAAGTTATCTCAATCAGGATTTCCTGTTTTACTGGATTTACCTAATAATGAATCTTGGAAAGAAAAAATAGACTGGAACGATATTCTTAGAGAAAAGAAATCAGATTTTCAATTTAAGCTTGAAACTGTAAAAGAGACATTTGGAAATCCACCAGTAAGACAAAACTCTCAATGTTTAGAATTGTGATAACAAAATCAAGATGTTTTAGCTAATATTAGA
>NZ_NGVM01000294.1:0-245 GCF_002238115.1 Streptococcus sp. KR
ATGATGCAGGAAAAGATTTTTCTGATAAGTTATCTCAATCAGGATTTCCTGTTTTCCTGGATTTCCCTGATAATGAATCTGGGAAAGAAAAAGTAGACTGGAATGATGTCCTTAGAGAAAAGAAATCAGGTTTACAATTGATGATTGAGACTGCAAAAGATACATTGAGGAATCAACCAGTAAGACAAACCTCTCAATGTTTAGAATTGTGATAACAAAATCAAGATGTTTTAGCTAATATTAGA
>NZ_NGVM01000295.1:0-245 GCF_002238115.1 Streptococcus sp. KR
CCCCAACGCAGCCAGGCCGGTAAAAAGTGATGCTTTTAAAGTATGCTTCATGAATTTGTCCTCCTAATCAAAACCTCAAGTAATTAAAACGATCAGCTTCTTGTTGAAGAATGACAGTATGTAAGCAATCAGTTGACCCTATTGATAGGATACCACATATATCAAATACGAATGGTTGGGTTTTAGTAAAAAAACGTTTACATTACCATTTTAGTACCCAATAAGGTTACAATCGTTACCCAAAA
>NZ_NGVM01000296.1:0-245 GCF_002238115.1 Streptococcus sp. KR
TGGCAATGATTCCTGCAAGCAAGACGTAATTAATGTCGCTGTACTTGAAACTGGTCTTGCCAGTTGAAGTTAAGCTCTTGATGGCATTTGTATAGGCATCGTCTTCTTTAAGCTGGTCAGATGGTTCTTTGACCGTTCCCTTAATGCCGGATGTCATCGTCAGCAGCTGTTGAATGGTGATCTTTTTGCTGTGAGCGATTTGTGGGTAAAATCTGCTTAACTTCGTTGTTGGTGTTAATTCCTTG
>NZ_NGVM01000297.1:0-245 GCF_002238115.1 Streptococcus sp. KR
CTTATGATTCTGCGATTAAAAAGGAAAAATCACTTAAATCTGAAATTGAAAACACAAACATTTCAATTAAGCAAAGAATTTCTCTTTTAGAGAAAGATACTGCTAAAACCAATGCGGATACTCGCAAGACGGAAGATTCAAAACTAAAAACGCTTAGAAGTCAGCTGAAAGAAGCTCAGTCAGACTACAACAACTTTCAAAAAGAGCAACTTTTGCGAGAACAACGTCAGCAGGAAACCCTTCAA
>NZ_NGVM01000298.1:0-244 GCF_002238115.1 Streptococcus sp. KR
CGTTGGATCCCTCAATCCGTTTATGGTAAATTTGCCTTTGAATGTTTTACCAATCGTGAATTTGAATTGTCTTCGTCAGAGGTTGCACAGGTCATTGAAGTGAATCCTGTTGATGGGCAGATTCATTTAAGGACATCATTTGCTTATCGCTATCCAAGTGCCAAAGATAGTAGCCTTGGAGTCAGTGGCTCACGTTATGATACAGGAAGAAAGATTTTTGAGAATTTACTTAATTCGAACCAAC
>NZ_NGVM01000029.1:0-12652 GCF_002238115.1 Streptococcus sp. KR
TATTATCAATTAGAAGAGGCCTTAGTACAGGGATTTCAAACACCTGAAGAATACCAAGCCTACAAGGAGCTAAAGGAACATTATGAGGAAATTACTGGGGATTACAGTTTTTCTAAACGAGAACTCACTAGTCAATTGGAAATCTCTCTTCAGAATCATCTAGGTGTGGAGTTTGAAGAACATGAAAAAGAGGAGTATTTGGACTTAGTTCAAAAATTAGAAGAGTTTGATTCCTCTCTTGCCACCCATTATCGTCAATTGATTGACTAGAAAGGAGAAAGTCATGAATGATTTACTCCTTATCCCAGTAATTTTTTTAGCAGTTGGAGGAATTCTCATTCTTTTATGGAGACTCTTTCTTATTGCCAGTGGACTTTTCCTGATTGGTTTTGTCAGTTTTCTTATTTTCGTGGAGGTTTATGGAATTTATTTGTTCTTTACTGAACCTACTTTATATTTTGATGATATCAGACAATATGGTTTAACTAGTTTTACGGCTGTGTACCTTTTCATCAATCTGATGTTGGTTCTAGGATTTAGTTGGCGCTTCATTAACTCCATAAATAAGCATAAAATGTGAACTTTTTAGATAGTTAAAAGACTTTATTCAAAGGTAAGTTTGAATAAAGTCTTTTTGTTGATGTGCTTATAATCCCGTCTTAGTACTTAGTGTGAGAAACAAAAAGAGATGAATTAAAATTAAAGTGTACAGAATGCTTTAGAGTTTCTATTTTTCTTATAATATATAGTAATTTCGGTACAAATTAACTTGTATATTTTATCTAGTTTAGTGTGATATATTCATTGTTAAATAAAAATATGAGTTCTCCTCTTATTCTAAAAAATAATTATTTTATAATTTTTTTATATTTAGTGTAAATTATTCATTGCGTCCCAAATGCGGGAAGTTTGTTTCTGATTTTCATATTTGGATTATAATATTCTCATCAGAGTTACTTAAGGAGTAAGATATGAACCAGATTATGAAACAATATAAATTTCTATATTTCTTGATTATTTTATTAAGCTTGACAAGTGCTGTTTTAATGACATTCTTCTCTCTTCAATTAGGAAGAATACTTGATAGTATAACTAATTCAAATAGTGGATTACTCTTTCATATCACTATTTGTGTAAGTTTAATTTTACTGTGGTTCTTTATCTCTTGTTCTTATTCCTATCTTAAAAATCAATATGTAAAAAAAGTTATTATAGATCTAAAAAAGGGTCTCTTATTACATTATTTATCGCGTGAATTTAACCAAATTGACAACCGTAACCATTCAGATTTCTTAAATAATATCACCAAAAATAGTGACCTTATTCAAGAAAATTTATTGATTCCTAGAATCTCTCTAATTGCAAATTTAGGGACCCTTATCATGAGTGTGGTTGCCATTATCTATATAGAATGGCGATTAGCATTAGTCTTTCTTTTATTGTCGAGTATAACGATTTTTCTATCTCAAATTCCTGTAAAAATTATTGAACATGAAATAGCTTCATTACATGCCAATGAAATACTAGATGATAAGAGAATCCCGTGGATGTTGTAATTTTTGTACTCTAATGTTATATATTGAGGTAGTTTCTTTTTCAATATCTTTCTTTGCTAAAAGAACTTTGTAAGACCCTTTACATCCATTTAAGTAAAAAGAGATATCACTTTGAACTGCACCCCAAAAGTTAGATTTTTCTGTCTAACTTTTGGGGTGCTTTTATTATAAAATTAACTTATGAAGATAAAGTTCAAATATATGAATTGAGAAAGCAAGGAGAGAGCTTTAAGCACTTTTCGAATTAATTTGGTGTGAATTTTGCTAAAAATCATCAAAAAAACACCCCATGGTATGAACCATGAAGTGTTTCGAAACGTTGATATAATCGTGTTGATTAACGTTTTGAGAATCGTGATGCTTTACGAGCTTTCTTAAGACCTAGTTTGGAAAGTACGGGGTTCAGTTGGACAAAAAACAGCGTAATATCAAGGCTTTTCAGAACGATATTTACTGATTGATTTCATAAAATTTGAATCAATATTCTTAAATAGGGGAATAGTTTAGTTTTGTTAGTTTTAAAATAATACAGCTACAAAGCTTATTATATCAGATTTTCTAAGTTTTAGAAAAAAATAGAGATTAAACTCCCGCTTGGGTGGGAAGGAACTAACCTTTCCATCCTCATAAAAACAGATTATCGAGTTCTGAATGATATTAGAAAGACCTAAAACACTTCAGGTCAAAAATATTCACACCAAATTAATTCGAAAAGTGCTTAAAGGTTGCTCCTTACTTTTTAAGTCCAAATCTTTGAGTTTTATCTTCATAAGTTAATTTCATTATAAAACACCCCAAAAGTTAGATCTTTTCCGTCTAACTTTTGGGGTGCAGTTCAAGCTCTACTAGAGTATTTACACATAATTATTGACAGTATATGAAAAAATTGACAATATCATTTTTGTTGACAGAAACTTCATAATTAAGGATTATCTCTGTGTAGTTTAACCTTTCATTTACAGAAAACACTTTACCTAATTTTACTTCAAATACATACCCAAACTTAGATAATGCCTCTCTTAAAATAGGTGTCCAAACGTCTATGATATAATTATTCATGGTTCTTCTTACTCTCTTTCATCCTATCATTTTTTATTTGATTTTACTATTTAGATTGACTCTTTGTCAACTTTTAGTTGGGAATTAAGTTAACTGTCCATAATTATGCTATGAGCAATATAATTGACAATTTTTGGAATCTCAAATAAAATGAAAGTGGTTTCAACTGAAACTGTTTTGTAGTGGAAAGGCAACAAATAATTTAATAAAACAATTCAGTGCTTATTGATAACATTTTAAATTTAATCTAAGAATTGAGGTACTAATATGTCTGAAAAGAAATTACCAACTATTGAAGAATTATTAACTGAACAATCAGAATCAAAAACAACTTCAAATATTTTATTGAGTTGCCACCATTCACTTGTACACAATGCCTTTGAATGGGTAGAAGAAGATAAATAATTTTTTAAATTTGTTTGCCTTTTCACTATATTTTGAGGTGAGGAAAATATGATTATATTGTCAACACAGAATCTATTTTTTATTTTGAAAATTGATCAAAATAAATCCACATATTGTTTACACTGTTTTGAACAGTTACTGAGCTCAGAGTATTCTAATATAGAATATTTAAGTCCTGAATTTGATAAATATGATTACTTAAAACGAAATTTTATATCTAAAATAAAAAAGAATCAATATGGAATTTACGATGAATCAAAAAAAACTTTTGAAGTTTTAAATATCTATAAGGTTCCAGGCTGTTTAGGAAAAAAACATGAAAATATTAGTTATTAATTGCTCAGGAAGAGCGGAGAATAATACAAAATTTATTTATTATAATATTTTAAAAAAATTAGAAATATCTGAAAAACTAGAATTTGATATTATTTCGCTTTATGATATATACGAGAAGTTGCCAGATTATTTAACAATCTTTGGTAGATATAAATGTATTTTATGGCTAACTCCTGAATATAATCGTAGTTATTCTTCAAATGTAAAGTATTTTATTGAAAATTTAGGAGTCGAAAATTTTTATGGGAAGATCAATGGGATTATTTCTACCTCAATTGGGCCGTCTTCAAGATGCGGTTTGAATGAGTTCGCAAACCTCTTATTTTCAATGGATACTCTTGTGATACCTCCTGGGATTGAATATAATTATTTGCTTGAAATTGATGAAAATACTATAAATAGAATTAAAGTGTTATTGAAAAATCTAAAGTTTTTTTATTTGAAACTGTTATAATTATGGATAAAATTTTTATTGTTGGGCTACAAACATTTATTTTTAAAGGGAATGATACTTGTTTTATCGTTCGCACTCCTTATGATGCATCAAAATATATTAATTGGGCCGAAAAATTAAATAGTGATTATGGATATAGTGTTCTATTACAGGATGTCAGAGGAAGATATGGTTCATTTGGTGAATGGGTTCCATATGAAAATGAAAAAAAGGACTCAGTTAGGTTGCTAAGATATCTACGTTCCCAGAATTTTTCAAATATCGTTATAATAGGTTCCTCTTATGAAGCATATTGTGCACGCATTCTAGCGTTTGAGACACAAAATTCGATTCCTACAAAGCTATTAATTCGGGTAGGTGTCCGAAACCAAGTGGAAGCAGTTTTTAATGATGGAGTTTTTAGATTGGGAGATTTTGTATGGTGGAAAAATATTCATGGTACAGGTAAAAAAAGTAGTCCAATCATTGTAACTAGTCGAATTATAAAAGAAATTGAAACAAGAGTTGCACCACCAAAAATAAAAGACCTTGATGTGGTTTTCCCCAAAGTCCCTGTAATAATTATTGCTGGGTGGAAAGATGGTTATTGTAAATATGCTTTTGATGATTATAAACAATGGTTACATGTTCAAAAACAATTAATCGTTACTCCTTTAGATCATGACTTAAAAAATATTGGTAGATATTTTAATGAGGTAGAATGGTATAAAGGGCTACAAATAAAAAAAGGTTTTAGCAAAATATATTTTCAGAATGTCAAGGATGAAGTGTATGAAAGCTTTTTTCTAGATAATGACAAACAATTTGAAAAATTGAATTTTTCTTCTTGTATTGGAAATAACACAACCAATATTAATAATGGTTCAAAAGTCTTAGGAATCTTTTTAGATAATAATTTTATTAATCTTGAAATTAAAGATTTTCAATATCTAAATAGCTTAAAATTATTTTACAAAACGATTGACGAGGATATTTTTGGTGAAATTTTTTATCTTAATAAAGATAATGAATCGATACTTTTATCAGAATTTATATTAAATAAAGGTTCAAACTCAACAGAGTTTCCTCCTATAAGTATTAAAAAAATAAACCAATCAATTTTACTCAAAATTATTTTTAGTAACAATATGTTTCCTAGGTATCCTAAAAAAGAAAAATTAGTTCATCTACAATTAGAAGGAGTATTATATGGTGGAAAACATTGTTAACTCAGCACTTTACAACAAGTATACAGGAATTATTAAAAAAATAGAATTGATTAAAGTTGATAATTTTAAAGAATTTAAACTCGTTAGATCTAAAGTGACTGATAGGAACAAGTATGATAAAAAGTATCTTTTTGATGGTGTTGGAACTGGTTGTTCAATTGATTTTAATACAGCTTTATATTCAAGCATGGGGGAAGCGATTGAAAGATATTGCGCAAACATTGTTCCCGAAAATCTTAAATTAGCGTCAGAAGAAGAGCTTGCTTTAGAAAATTTACCATTTTATGAACTTAATAAGTTTATTACATATTCTGATGAACTATTAGAACAGGAAGGTTTCCCTTTTAAAAAAGCTACTCGTGTAGATAAAATGTATTGGAAGGATTCTTTTAATTATTTGACAGGTGAGGATTGTTATGTACCGGCTTCACTTGTTTATGTTAATTTTACTGATCACAGATTTAATTTTCCAAATTTGTCTGGAATAGCAAGTGGAATTAATGTAGATAAAGCTGTTCAAAGTGCATTAATGGAAGTGATTGAAAGAGATGCTTCTATCAAATGGTGGTACTTTGATAGTAAAGAACGACTTATTAAAAAGGAAATTGATGGAGATTATACATTTTTATCCTACCAAATCGATGCTATTGTACCAACTGTTGCTACATTTATCTATGATAATATTAGAAAACTTGTTGCTGTAGGTTTTTCTACAAAGTTTGATATAGAAGATGCTATGGTAAAAGCAAAAGCGGAAGCAGTTCAACTACATTACAATATGCTAAATTTAATTGATGGAAATATAAGTGATAATGATCCTGTAAAAGCATATTTAAAATCTGATAATATGAATAGATATTATATGGATGATTTCAGAACAGATAAAATGGATATGTTTGACTTAATTCACAATTTACAATATTATCTGGATCCACGAGCGTTCGATTTACTTAAATATAGATTGACTGAGATTGTGGAAGAGCCAATTTTTGAAGGAATTTACACTGATTTGAACTCGTTAATTAATTATTTTAAAATTAAGAATCAAAAAGTTATCGTTTCAGTTGTGACATCAAATGACATAAAAGAAATAGGATGGGAAGCTGTTAGAGTTCTAGTTCCCGGTTTTTTTATAAATGCACCAACTGCATATTTACCGATAGATTTTAAAAAGATAGCAGGTAGATTACCCTTACCACATAGTTAATGAAACGATGAAAAAATACAAAGAATATGAAAAAGAAATATTAAGTTTAGTTGATGAATTAAATTTTAAGCAGCGCAATCTATATGTAGATGCAAAAAATATACTTATTTTAGGTTTTGATTCTGAGATTTCAAATTTAAGAGTAACAAAAAGTAACGTTGTTATTATAGATATTAATCCGAAAAAAATTAATCTCAACAATGTAAAATTTATAAATAATGATTTAAATTCAAGCTTCCCTAATTTATCTATTGAATTTGATTTAGTTGTAGCAAATTTTATTATGGAGTATATTCAAGAGAAGAAAATATTTCTAAAAAATATAATTGAAAATTTATCTAAAAATGGAACGCTTGTTATTGGACTGTGGTTTCATAATAGAATATTAACCCAAGATTTAGAAAATAAGTTTAGAATATTTTTCAATAAAGTTGGATTTAAAATTATTAATATAGAAGTCCTTATGAGAGATGTAAATGACCCCATTTTTATACCTAAAGTATTATTTATCACTTTAGAAAGAGAGCAATAATGAAAAAAAATATAATTAATTCGTTCTATCTATCCGCAAATCTAATAACTTTTACTCACACAGTCTTCAGAGTGTTACTTATTTTGTACTTTTCTAATGAATTCAGAAAAACTTTGGAAATTGGTTACATAATGTTGGCGGATACTTTGCCATTTTTGATTCTGGGGCCTTTAATTGCTACGATTGTTAATAAATTTAATCGAAAAAAAATAATTAGCCTAACTCTTTTTATAGATATTTTGGTAGATATTTTAACTCTTTTTATGATTATAGAAGAAAAATATAGTTTTCTAGTAATACTTTTGATTCTTGCTGTAAATAACTTCAATACTTCGTTATACAGCGTATCAGAATCATCTTATTTTCCATTAATTGTACCTTCAGAGAAACTAAGTAAGTATAATTCTTCTCTTTATTTCATGAGTAGTTTAGCATACATTCTTTCTCCAAATATTTCATATTTTATAGTCAACAAAAGAATAATAATATCTATTCTATATATTGTATTATCTATTACTTTGCTTACATTAATTAATTCATTGATAATTGATGAGGTAATAGTTACTTCTAATGAAACCAAAAGTAAGACATCTTTAGTGAGTTCGTTTACCTATACTCTAAAAAATCCTACATTAACAATTGCTTTAATTGTCTTGATAATAGGAAATATTTTTGATGCACCTTTGGATACAGTTATACTTACAAAATATGCTTCTGAAAATAGTATTGAAAAAGTTGGAATAATAATGTCAATGAGCGGAATAGGTTCATTATTATCTTCTGTTTTGATAGGATTTGCTTCAAAGAATAATAAAATATTTACAATTTTAATGAGAATCTCTTCTGTCGGTCTATCAATAAGTGGTTTGTTACTTTTGTTGGTAGATAATTATTTTATTTTCATTCTTATTTTTTTATTGATATATCTTTCAATGGGTATTAGAACTATCTATATAATTACATTAAGACAAATTGAAACACCAAAGGAAATTTTAGGTAGTGTAAATACTTTTTTCAAATATGTTGCTTTCGGTATTTCTCCAATCTCTATTTGGTTTTTCAGTCAACTTTCTAAATACTTTTCAAATGGAAATTTATTAAGATTTATAGGGATTGGTTTTTTAGTCGCTGGATTGGTCTCATTTATTTCACTTAGTCCAAATGGGAAATTAGCATTAAAAGAAAAATCATAATGTATTTATAAAATGAAATCTAGAAAGGTTTGATATGAGTAAATATGGAATAATGTTACCTATCTCATTAAATGGATATCATTCAGATGTTGAATTACTAACAGACATAGAGAATAATAAAATTGATAGTATTTGGGTTAGAGACTTACCTGTTGCCCAATTTTTGGATAGAGATGAAGGTAGTTGCTTGGATCCATTTCTTTTTGTGAATGAACTTTCTTCAACTTTTGATAAAAAATTTATTTTAGGGATAGCTGTAATAAATACTTCATTTAGAACACCAGAAAATACTATTAGGGAAATTCTATCTACGCTAGAATTAAAAGAAAAATCTAAATTTATTTTCGGAATAGGTGACGGAGCAAAAAATGCAGTATTTGAATTACTTGGTATAAATTATGATGAAAAGAGAATATTATTTGAGAAATGGCTTGATAGGTATGTGGCATATTATCAGAATCAAGTATCAGGTTTATCAAGTGTAGAAAGCAGAACTTATATAAAGTGGTTTAAAGATATAAAAATTCCGAAATTGACAGTTTCTACTAGAAATATGGACTTACTTCAAAAATATGCAGACATTATTGAGAGAAATATAATTTGGTACAGTCAGCCAACTATAATTTCTGATATCAAAACTAGTTTTCCCGATATTGAATTGAACATGTTTCTTCGAATTAAGCTAGTCTCAAAAAATAATACATTAAAATTTGATGATAAAAGTAGAACCATTGTTGTGTCTCCTGATAAATTAAGACGACTTTCTGAAGAATATTCAACACTCGGTGTGGAAAGATTGATTCTGTCATTAGAGAATCCAAAGGTGTCAAGTAGTTTACTTAATAGGTTATAAAATGGAAAATTATTTATTGGAATATATAATTGATCGTAAAACAAATACTAAATTTGAAGGGTTAGATAAATTATCTTCTAAATTATTTTATGATTTCAGTTTAGATTTTATTGATAGATTGAAAGACAATGAATCAAATAGAATATCAACTATCAATCTAATTAATGAAAAATTAAGAGTTGAATATATTAGTAATTACTATGATATAAATAAAAAATTAAAAAAAAATAAGTTGATAGATATAAATAAACTTGGTTTGAATAATTCAGCTGAGTTAAAAGAATTGATCAATGCTTATAATTTTTACATTTCTGAAAAACAATTTCTAAAAGAAAGTTACCAAGCACTGTTTAAAGAACAAGTACAAATAATGAATGATGAGTTCAGAAAATCTGAAACATTTGAAACCTTGAATAGTTTATTACCATTAATAAGCACTAATCTTGAAAATGATTTAAATAATTTTCTTATTCATAGACGCAATGATAAGAAAACTAGACAATTTTATGAAACAATGCTAAAAATATTTGTCAGAGGAGTAACTAAAACTACTCCATTTAGTTTATATGCTTCTACTGCACTGATTAAGAATAACCACGTTGTTGAACATAAAGAGAATATTTTAAAAGTTGAAATTAATTTTGTTATTTTAAAGATGGTTTTTGACACTATTCTGAAAAATAAATTGTTCAGAAAACAAGTGAGCTACAGAGTTTCGTTTTTGAATATAGGAGAAGATTCTACAAGTATTATTCTACAAAACACTAGTTTGAGTGCTGACAGAATAATTAATAACGTAGATACTTTCAAAACATTTAGAAATAATTTTTTTTATGAAAAAATTTTAAAACATTTAGATAAAAAGAGTTTTAATTTTTTAGATTTCTTTGATGAAATTCAATCAATTTGTAAATGTTCTGGAATTGAATTAACTTTAGAAGAAGTAGAGAGTTTATTTGATTCTTTTGTAAATAGTGGTTTAATATTCTCTGACTTAATATTGGATGAAAGTAAAAAGGATATATTTGAGGAGTTTTACAATCAACTTGATTATTTTGACGATAAAACTGGTATCTTACAAGAAATTAAAAATATAGTAAAAAAAATTGAAAAAATAGTTCAAAAATTTAGTGATTCTGACTATAAAAAAAGATTTTATTATCTAAAAGAAATGAAGTCTTATTTGGTTCAAATAGAAGATATTTTAGATATTAAAATTAATAATAACACTTTAATATATGAGGATATGTTGTATTACGATTATACTCCTAGGTGTAGTAATCTAGATGTAAAGTCGCTATTGCTTTTACAAAATTATTTAATAATATTTGATTGGATGTTAGATGCTAGAATCCTTTTCGCTCAAGAATTTGTTAAAAAGTTTTCTACAGAGGAAATTAGAGGAGATAATATTGAAATTTATAAATTATTTGGACAAGTTATTGAGGAGTTGCCTTTAAATGAATCAAACAGTCAGGATTTAAATGTAATAAGGGAAGCTCGTAAAACTTTTTTCAAAAAAATAAAAGAAATTATTAAATCTGGATTAGATGAGGTAGATATTAGAGATTTCATTCAAACCGAGTTGAAGTCTTTCGGTGATATTACATCGAAATTTGCTAATTCATCAACATTTTTTTTACAAGAGGGTCAAGATGAAGTAGTAATCAATAAAATTTACAGAGGCTACTTAACAAGATTTACTAGATATTTTAAATATTATAATATTGATAAGACCCTTTTAGTAAAATATCTAAAGAATTCAATAAAGACTAATTTGGTAGAAATTCGTGAGAGCTTTGGCAGTAACTTAGGTGTGCATGAATCAATCTTAAGTTCAAGGCTTTTGCTAGATACTACAGAAAGACTGGATATTAATGAAAAAGATACCATTATAAAAACTGAAGATTTAACATTTAAATATAGTAATAAAACAGAAATGGTTGATATATTTTATAGAGGAGAGGCAATTTTTCCATTATACATGAGTTCAGTTGCAAATGAACTATTGCCAATTCAACTTCAATTTTTTAATTCATATCAAACCTCTGCGATATTTGATTTGAATCTCATTAATATTTATAAGATAGATGAAATTGTTGATGAAACACGACGAATGGTTCAGTGTACAATACCAAAAATAAAGTGTGGTAACGTAGTTCTCGTACGAAAATCATATATAATAAAGAATGTGTTTAATTTGTTGGTTCCCCTTGAGGAGTTATATTTAGAAATATTAAAGAAATTTGAAGAAGAGGGACTTCCGAAACGTTTCTTTGTAAAAAAAATATTGAAAAACTACTATCAAGTAAATCGGAATGAACGAAGTAAAGTAAAATCGTTTTACATTGACCTTGCTTCAATTGATCTCGTTAAAATATTTATTAAGTACTTTAAAAATAATGATAATTTACTATTGGAGGAAGTTTTTCCCCTGTTTGACAATCAATACTCACATGAGATTCAAATTGAAAATACTCTATATTTCCCAAAAGTTTAATATTTCAATTTCAAAGGAGAAGTAAATGCAATATGTCTTGTTATTAAGAGGAATTAATTTAGGTAAACAGAATAAAGTTAGTATGATAGTATTAAAAAAACAGTTGATAGATTTAGGATTTCTAGATGTGGTAAGCTATCTTAATACTGGAAATATTTTATTTAAGACTGACAAAGGTGTTCAAGAAATAGTAGATTTGATTTCAGAATTATTCCGAACATCATATTCATTTAATATTCCTTTTGTAGTGATTTCTTCCAATGAAATTATGCAGGATTTTAAGAAATTACCTAATTGGTGGTGGAATAACAATTCTTATCGTAGGGATGCACTCTTTTATTTAAGAGAAACAAATCGAGAAATAATAACAGAAATAATTGAAAATCAGTGGGATACGAATGATTTGAAATTTTTTATTGGTGAAACAGCTCTTTTTGTGATTTCTAATTCTAAGGAAGAATATCAGTCATCATTACATTCTAAAAAAATTATGAAAAGTCCATTTAATAAGATTGTGACACTAAGGAATAACAATACTTTTAACAATGTTATTAAATTATTAATTGACAAATCGAATTGTTAAGATACTATCAATAATTATGTGTAAACACTCAAAAAGAGGCATTTAAGCCTCTTTTACTCTCCTTCAAACACTCTGTCACTGTCCATTTACTGTCCAATATAATGTAATATTATTAAATATCGTTAATTTTTTTGAACTCTAAAGCCTTTAAAATCAAGATTTCTAATGATATCAAGACCTAAAGAATCTTAAATTAAGTCTTGTGTCTTCGTGGTGTGTCTCTTTTTTCCTGAATAATTTTACTTTGGTTTCTTTTAGGACGTTGAAATAGGACTTTCTATGACATCAATAGCTATAGTGACACTTGCTGCTTTTAAGTTGTCTAAGGCAAATAGACCTGAAGAACGAAGAGTATCTTCTACCAATATTATCGTTCGGTGACTGTCGCTAATCCAAGACCAAAATCAAAAGCTAGGAGACGTAGAGTTGGTCAATAGAATAAATAACGCAAGTTTAGCATCAACTGTTTTTATAGACTTAGCGTTTTTGGACGTCCTCCTTTATAGTGTTTGGTTTTATAAGCTTTATTTAGACAGGATATCTTCGTTGGGAAGGTGTCCTTTTTTACACTAATAAATAATTTAAAGTTCTCAGAAGTTAGTTGCATGATCTTTTGTAAATAGTTTTCTTAACTATAGTATAGCATAGTACAGTATGCATTTTATTTTTTTCCAATAAGTCTATTATACTTCAAAGACAGCTAGTTTTATTTTTTTCTCTGAACTGTACGATTTTGCGCCTGAAATGTAGGAATTACCTTTCGTTG